>JABHHM010000387.1 GCA_018671575.1 Methylococcales bacterium
GTCAACCGCCCGACCTCAATTCAAGCGGTTTATTCAACCAACAGTCCTACTCAAACAGCATCAAACCAACAAAACACACAAATTGTTTCATCGAACCAATCAAATTGTACTTTAAATTGATTTTTTAATATAACCACGAATGCACACAAACAGACACCGATACTCATTGAAAATCATCCGTGGCTCAATAAAATTAATTAACGACCGCCAAATATTGAAACCAACCAGGAATTTATGACAGTGAAAACACCAAAATGGATTAAACACACCAATAAATCAGCCATCGGCTTATTGATCACTGGCATATTGGTGATTAATCAAGCGTTCGCCACTGATGGTATCAAACAGGCAGATCAATATTTTCAACAAGGTCAGTTAACGCGTGCGGCAGAAATTTACCAGCAAATACTGCCCTATTCCACTCAAGCAGACAAACTGTTCATTCGTTTATTCAATCTTTACATTGATACCCGTGTATTCAATAAAGCGGAGGAGCTATTAAACAATCCACCATCACAAATAACAACAAAACTCAACCAACAAACCTTGTTAATCAGTTTAAAAGGTCAGCTATTATTTCATCAAGGCAAATTAAAACAAGCAGAAACCACCTTAAAACAAGCCATTGAACTGGCTCAGGTCAATCATCTATTAAGTATTGAAATTTCAGCAAGCAGTCGTCTTGCCAGTGTTTATTTTGTATCAGGAGAATTGGACAAGGCCACCCAGTATTTTAATGATGCACTTAATTTAATGACACCACAAACAATGCCAGCCATCAAAGTGGCCACATTAATCAATTTAACTCGGGTTCATTTATTTTCCCGACAATTTCAACAAGCCCGTGACTCAATACAACAAGCGCAACTGACGTTAAATACTCAAGCAGAACATCGACAATCGTTGAATTTTTATTTTCAATTGGATTATTTAATCCAACAGTTACCCCCAGCCAATCAACAAAGCCAACTCAATCAACGTGTCAAATTATTACAAACAGCACGATTGATTGCTAAAAAACGTAACAATCAACGTGCCGAATCCAATGCCCTTGGCAAACTGGCTCAACTGTATTCATCGACCTCGCAATTAAATGATGCCCTGTTACTGAACAATCAGGCAACTCATTTAGCCCACCAAGTCACTGATGCCAATTTACTGTATCAATGGTATTGGCAGGCAGGAAAAATACTCAAACAACAAAACCAAATAGACCTGTCGATTAATGCTTATTTACAAGGCGTACATTATTTGCAACAAATTCGAGGACAATGGATTAAACCCGTAGCAGGCATCAACTTGTCCTTCCGTCAAAAACTAGGGGCATTATATTTTGAACTAGCCGATCTATTGCTCAGTAAAGCTCGACAAACAAACAATGTCGAGCAAAAATCCAAACTCTTAAAACAAGCACTGTTAACCGTCGAACAGTTTAAAACAGGTGAACTGGAAGATTACTTTAATGATGAATGCGTGACCGCCAGCGAAACCAACTTACTCAACAGCCAAATAGAATTACCCAAAACAGCCATTATTTACCCTGTTTTACTGAAAAACCGAATTGAGTTACTGGTTAAATTTCCATCAGACATCAAGCAATACAAGGTCAGCGTATCGTTGAAAAAACTGTCTCGAAGCCTTCGTTTTTTTCGTAAAAAACTCCAACAACTTCATTCTCCCAAGGGTTATTTGACTCATTCAAAAAGACTATATCAATGGTTAATCACCCCCATTTTAGAAGACTTACAACAACAACAAATCGATACCTTAGTCTTTGCCCCTGACAGCCTGTTAAGAACCATTCCAATGGCAGCATTACATGACGGCAAACAGTTTTTAATTGAGCAATACGCCATTTCTGTCATTCCAGGACTCACCCTAACCGAACCCAAACCAGGTCAACTCAAACAAGGCTCGTTATTAATGAGTGCTTTAACCGTTAGCTCTCAAGGTTTTGATGCACTGACTTCGGTCAACCATGAAATTGATGCAATTCAGCAAATATTCCCCACCAGCCTGTTAAAAGATGAAAATTTTTTATTGAACAACCTACAACAGAAAGTTTCAAAGAAATCACATCAAATCATCCACATTTCAACTCATGGACATTTTGACCATGATGTGAAAAATACCTTTTTACTGACTTATGACGACAAATTAAGCATTAACCAACTGAGTCAACTCATCGGCTTAAAAAAACTCCAGGGCCAACAAGTTGAATTGCTCACCCTCAGTGCTTGTGAAACAGCTGCAGGTGATGACCGTGCCGCATTAGGACTGGCGGGCATTGCAATACGAGCAGGTGCCAAAAGTGCATTAGCCAGTTTGTGGAAAATTGTCGATGAATCCACGCCAATATTAATCCAATCTTTTTATCAACACTTACAATCTGACAACCATTCAAAAGCCAAAGCCTTGCAACAAGCTCAATTAAAATTACTTCAACATGAAAAATACCAACACCCTGGTTACTGGTCACCTTTTTTATTGATTGGCAATTGGTTGTAGAGGTTTTCAGAGAAAATTTATTTAAAAAACAGAATGCTCTTCGGACATCATCTATGAAGTATATTAAACCTAAAAAATATGACAAAAAATTCACTTTCACAAAAATTTCAGGATAATTTCAAGCAACAGTATTATTTTTCTTTTTTAGTCTTTGCTTTACTGTGTAATTTTTTCTATGCATTGCCCATTCACCAATCCATTAACCTAAAAATCTTAGATTTACAATTTGATTTTTTACAGCAAGCCTATCCTCAAAAAGCAAAAAAAGAAGTTGTCATTGTTGGCATTGATACCGACACCTTACAAACATTCATTGAACCCATGGCATTATGGCATCGTCACCTGGGTTTATTTTTCACCGCCATGGCACAAACCAAACCCAGCGTATTGGGCATTGATATTGGTTTACCCGACAAATCTTACGACAAAGTTGTACCTGGTTATGATAAAGCCTTGATGCATGGACTGTTAGCACTCAGACAAGCCAAAGTTCCGCTGGTTTTGGCTTTATCAGAAGAGCAAAATGGAGATATCAGTAAAATTTATGCGCCATTCATCTCTTTAGCGGGCGGTGTAGCATCACAAGGCAGTGCAGCACTCATCAGAGACATTGACCAAACCGTCCGTTTTTTTACGGAAAACATAGGTCACCAAGGACAAAGTATACCTACCTTAACAGGCCAAATGGCTCGAAAAATAGACATACAACCGATCAACGGTATGATTAATTATGGCTATGGCGAAAGTTTTAACTATATTCCATTACACCAAATCAACCAGTTATTCAAACAGGGAGATCATCAACAATTAGCCCAAATGTTTGCCAACAAAGCGGTTATTTTAGGCACAGTTTTACCTGTGTTAGACCGATATTATCACCCAATGAAACTGGCAGCATGGGAAAATCGTGACAAAGTTCCTGGCGTATTAATACAGGCCAAAATTTTACGCAATCAACTCAATCATCAACTCATCACACCAATCTCCTTTGGTTTTCAGATACTTTATGTCAATTGTTTCATTCTTTTATGTCTATTGATTAAAAGTTTTCATAAAATGACCCTTATTTTTTTAGCCTCTTCCAGCATCATTTTAACCATCTCCACCGCAGGTTTATTGTCTGGCTTTTATCTGCAAACCTCAGGGCCATTAATCATCGGTTTTTTTGCTATTTTATTAATGCTGGCATTACAGTCCTATCATGACAAACGACTTGCCACCATTGAACGCAAACAAGCCGAAATTGATAAATACAGTGCTCAGGAAAATGCCATCAACACCCTTAAAAAAGCAGACCAGCTGAAAGATGAATTTCTTGCCAACACTTCACATGAACTCAGAACGCCTTTACACGGTATTATTGGCATGGCAGAGTCTATGTTAATCAGTAATGATCGGGTTTCTGAAAAATTCAGAGAAAACTTGCAACTGATTATTCAAAGCGGAAATCGACTGGGCAATTTGGTGAATGATATTTTGGACTTTTCAAAACTCAATAACCAGCACATTGAACTGAATATAAAAACCGTCTGTATGAAATCGCTGGTTAATTTGGTTCTCACCATGAGTCAATCACTGATTGGCAACAAAGACTTACAATTGATTAATAAAATTGATGACCAACTTCCCTATGTCATGGCCGATGAAGAACGTTTACAACAAATATTGTTTAATTTAGTAGGCAATGCCATTAAATTTACCAGGCAAGGCCAAGTCATTATCAATGCCAATGAAAGTAACGGCAAAGTCTTTGTCAGCGTAATGGATGATGGCATTGGCATTCCCAATGACAAACTCAACACCATTTTTGAATCATTTGAACAAGTGGATGGGTCAATTGAACGAGAATTTGGTGGCACAGGTCTGGGACTTTGCATCACCAAACAGCTCATCGAATTGCATGGTGGTACGATTATCGTTAAATCCAAGCTGGGTAAAGGTTCAAAATTTATCTTTTCATTACCCGTTTCCACAGAAAAGGCATTACCTACTCCAGTTACATCGCCTCATGAAAAAATCAATGTAGATTTAGATAAATTGAAAAAGTCTTTAATACAGGAAACATCAGATGAAATCATTGAATCACCGACCACCCAGCCATCAGGATTTATTGAACGCTCTGAAGAAATTTTAGTAGACTGCCAATCATCTGCCATGAATATTTTAATTGTTGATGATGAACCCATTAATCGACAAATTTTAAAGAATTTATTGTCTTGTCGAAACTGCCAGATAGAAATGGCAGAAGATGGTGAGCTAGCCTTACAACAACTCAAACAAGGTTATCGTCCCGACATCATTTTATTGGACATAATGATGCCAAAAATGAATGGTTTTGAAGTCTGCAAAGAAATACGCAAAGACTTTGATCCGACTGAATTACCCATTATTTTTCTGTCAGCAAAAAACCAGATCAATGATTTTGTCTCAGGACTGGAAATTGGTGGCAATGATTATTTAATGAAACCTTTTTCTAAAAATGAATTATTGGCACGCATTAAATCTCATTGGTCAATGGCAAAAATACACAGTTCAAACAACCGCTTTGTTCCCAAAGAATTTTTAGGTTTGCTGGGTCATGAGAACATTCTAGACATTAATTTAGGCGACCACACTGAAATGATGATGACGGTATTATTCTCCGACATTCGCTCATTCACCAGCATTTCTGAAAAAATGTCTCCTGAACAAAACTTTAATTTTGTTAATGATTATTTCAGCTACATGGGATCCGTCATTCGGGACAACACAGGCTTTATTGATAAGTACATTGGTGACGCCATCATGGCATTGTTTCCAGACAGCCCAAATCATTCTGTCAATGCTGCCATAAAAATGCAACAAGCCGTAACTCAGTTTAACAGTGATTTTAAAAATATTTATGATGAGGTCAGTATTGGCATTGGAATGCATCATGGCAATGTCATGCTGGGCACAGTGGGTGATAGTGACCGCATGGAAGGCACGGTTATTTCAGACTCGGTTAATTTATCCAGTCGCATTGAAGGCTTGTGTAAAACCTATGGTGCTGGAATTTTAATGACGTCTGGTGTCTTGAAAAAAATCAGCCAAGCGGAACAATACCAGATTCGTTATTTAGGCAAAATCCAGGTCAAGGGCAAGAATACAACCACCCTACTCTATGAAATCATGGATGGTTTAGCCGATGCTGAGTTAAAGCATAAACTAGCCAGCCAAAAAACTTTTGAACTTGGGTTAGACTATTATTATCAATTAGATTTTGAGTCAGCCAGGAAGCATTTTGCAACAGCCTTAGAAATATTTGCAGAAGATAAAGCCGCTATTTTATACCACTCACGCTGTCAGCAACACATCGATCACCCAACCGAATACAGTGAAAATTTTGTTGATGCGATGACGACTAAATAAACCGATGTAACAATCAAATGATATAAATGTCTTTAGCTGTATAAAACAAAATTTAAAAACCACGAATGGACAAAAAAAACACTAATTCGTATTAGGATTATAAATTATATTAGTGAAAATTAGTATTCATTAGTGGTTCAAAAATATTTATTACTTTGCCCAAAGAGCATCATCTTCATCATAGGAAATAACAAATGAATACCGTACAACGTAGCTCAGCTGAAAAAATATTTCTTTGGTTTTATTTTCCATCCATTACATTAATGTATCTTGTCTACAAATACCCAACATTATTCATGGAAGAACAAAATATTCAGCAAAATTTATATTGGTTAGGTAAAAGCCCGTCATTTTGGTATGGACTGGTATACAGCCTGATTATTTGTAGTGTCTGCATCAAAGTTTTGGTTAAAAAACAAAACCCTTATACCGTTGGTGACCGTCAATCAGACATCAGCAGTTATCAACAAAAAAAATGGACTTCAATCCTACTGTCTCAATCCATTGTCTTTTTCTTTATCCCATTCATTATGCCTTGGTTAATTGGAGACACTGGTTTCTGGCAAGACACCTACAAACCTGTCGGTAAAGATGCCTATGTCTACGTTTATAATGGCTTCACCTCTATGAGTGGCTTTTTATACTTATTTATATTAGTCCCTGTTTCAGTCTGGTTTTTCGGTAAACGCTATTGTTCTTGGTTTTGTGCTTGTGGCAACCTGGCAGAAGCGGTTGGTGCAACCCCTTGGGGGAAAAACTGGGTGCAACGCTATACACCTCGGGGGCAACGTGCAGTCAAACTGGAAATGATTCAAATTATGCTACTTGGTTTTGCTCTAATTTTTGGCCTGGTGCTATTTCTGGATTCCTGGAAAATGATCACCGCACCCGATCTAGTCTCTGCACTATGGGGCTTTCAACACTTGGTGGTTGATTTGATGTTTGGTGCGCTGATTGGTGTAGGAGCCTATCCCATCTTAGGCACAAGAATATGGTGTCGTTATGGTTGTCCACTGGCAGGCATGATGAAATTATTCGGCACTTATTCCAAGTCCCGTGCCATCATTGTTGCTGATGACAAGTGCAAAGGCATTGGACACTGCTCAGTGGTTTGCCCTATGGGCATTGATGTTGAGTCTTTTGCCCACAAAAGCCGTGTGCCTTTACACGGTGATTACGGACTCAGCAAAACACCTTGTATCAGTTGTGGCAGTTGTGTTGCAACCTGTCCCGCAGGTGCTTTAAAATTTGAAAAAATCATATTTCCTAAAGCCACTTCATTGGAGTCAAAATCATGATTGAATTTTCAATTAATTACCAAGGAACAACGATCTTATTACTTGGTATCATGAGTTTTTTCTCATTATTGGTTCTATTTCGAGAACTCAGCGATCAAATGAACAGTCAAACGACCAATAATCAGCCTGTAGATGATTGGCACACCGAAGAAACACTAACCATTGTCGAAATCATCAAGGAAACCAGTGACATTAAAAGCATCCGTTTTGCCAGAGAAGACAACAAACCTGTACCACCTTTTGCACCCGGACAATTCATTTCATTCCGCATTGGCTCCGAAGATAAATTATTACGTTCTTATTCATTGTCATCCAGTACCGCCAACCGCAGTACATTCACTGTTTCCATTAAAAAACTACCTGATGGAGTAGGTTCAGGCTGGTTTCATCAACGCCAACCTGGCGATAAAGTCAACGCTTTTCCACCCAGTGGGTTGTTCAGTCTGGATAAAAAACACGGTGATCATTTTGTCTTTATTGCAGGTGGAATCGGCATTACTCCATTCAAATCCATGTTGGAAAGCCTGGCTCAACAAGGTCAATTTGATCGTCGGGTAGACTTATTCTATGGCGTACGAGGCAAAGCTGATCTGGCATTTCATGAATTATTTATTTATTACAATCATCGTTTGCCGTTTTTCAATTATTACCCTGTATTATCCGCTGCAAATGAAACAGACGAATGGGATGGTGGCACAGGATTTATCAGCCTGGATTATATAAAACAACAAACCCAATTATCTCAATCTGCTGCATTTTATTTTTGTGGCCCGCCACCATTAACCGACGGTATCATCAAAGCACTTGAGATGGATAACAGTTTCAACGGCACAATCCATTTTGAAAAGTTTGTTTCAGGAACAGATTTGAATAAAATTCCAGCCATTGATGCCAAATTAACCGTTAATGGTGAACAGCTTGATTATCAGGGAAAAGCCACCTTACTGGAGTTTTTTGAAGACAAAGAAGTTGATATTTCCTACGCTTGTCGAGTGGGCGTTTGTGGAACCTGCAAATGCAAAGTCAAACAAGGTGAAGTCCAGTCAGAAACCGACTCGGGTTTATCCGATGATGAAAAAAAAGCAGGTTATACACTGGCTTGCGTGAGTCGGCCACGTTCTGATTTGGTAATAGAAATCGGGTGACTAAATTTTAGGTAAAGAATGGGCAATAAATATAATTGTGCTCCGCAAAAAATACATCCGGCACAATAATTGACAATTTCATGAGATTTCTTACAAAAAACTGCACAGGAAATTGCCTTCAAAATCAGCAATAATTAACATGAGTCTGGCATAACCGAGGAAATTTTAATCAAAACTTGATGATTTCTGAAATCCAGACAAACGAATCTCTCAGGAAGACCTGATAAACAATAGGCAA
>JABHHM010000504.1 GCA_018671575.1 Methylococcales bacterium
CATAAACAAATCCAGTACAAACAGCTTGTACATCGAATGCTGGACAACCATGAATACCGAGTCGCTGCTGAAGCAAACATGCCGTACTTGGAAAAACCCGATCAGGTGTGGTTGTGGCAACAATGATTAAATCAATTTCATTTACATCAATGGCTGCAGCCTCAATGGCATTTCTGGCCGCTGGTTCTGCCAAATCACAGGTAGATTGTTCATCTGCGGCAATGTGCCTTGTTTTTATGCCTGTTCTTTCCTGAATCCATTGATCAGACGTATCAACCATTTTTTCAAGGTCTGCATTGCTTAATGCTTTTTCAGGTAAATAACCACCTGTTCCAATAATTCTAGAATATTTCACTTCATCGCCTCTTTTGTCAGAAGCCTTTCTACTTGCTGCCCAATTTGACTGGGTACGGCTTTTTCCACTTCTAACATTCCTATTTTTATTGCGTTAGCATAGGCCACTACATCGGCACTGCCATGACTTTTTATAACGATTCCCTGCAACCCTAGTAAACTAGCCCCATTGTATCGACGAGGATCAATTTTTTCTCGAAAAGAACGCATCACAGGCATTGCAATCAAACCTGCAAATTTGGTAAATACATTGGTATAAAAGGCATCTTTTATTAACTGATTCACCATTTTTGCTACGCCCTCACTGGATTTTAAGGCAATATTGCCAATAAACCCATCAGAAACAACAACATCAGCTTTACCTTGATATATATCATCACCCTCAATAAAACCGACATAATTCAAAGGACTTTCTGAAATTATAGTTGCTGCTTTTTTAATTTGCTCATTTCCTTTGATTTCTTCTTCACCAATATTTAATAAGCCAACTTTAGGATTGTTAATATTATAGATGGTTTTTACCAATTCTGTTCCCATTACGGCAAACTGAAACAAATGTTCTGGCTCACAATCAATATTTGCACCCAAATCCAGCATGTGGGTATAACCACCAATACAGGGCACAGCGGTTGTGATAGCTGGGCGATCAATACCTGGAATTGTTTTTAATACAAAACGTGCCGTTGCTAAAAGCGCTCCCGTATTTCCCGCACTCACACAGGCATCAGCCTCACCATGTTTAACCAAATTAATTGCCACACGCATTGAAGAATCTTTTTTTGATCTAAGCGCATGTGAGACCAAGTCATCCATTTCTACAATTTGAGTGGCATTTTTGATTTGTAGTTGATTGGAAAACTGCTTGAGGTTTTTGCCTAATTTTTTAGATAATAAATCTTCTGCTCCTGTTAGGATAATTTTGAGACTAGGTTCTTGCTGGAGCATTTTCAAGGTGGCAGGAATGACCACATCAATACCATGATCACCTCCCATAGCATCAATTGCAATGGTGATTGTCATATTAGATTGATTCCGTTTGTGGTTAATGAGTCGAAAACTTAGAGCATCCTCTTTAGAGAATACTCTAAAAGCAAGAACTTGCTATAAAGACTATTAGGGGAGGAGAAATAAATAAACATCCAAATTGCGCAAGATTCTGTTCACCTTTGAGGCGAAAAAACAGGCGAACCAAAAGTTTTTATGCCCTTTGGGTACAAACAAGTTGGATGTTTATTTGTTGCGTATCCCCTTAAGGATAGGTAAAAGAAGTTAGTTAAACTTAATCATCCTTTCCTGCAACAACTTTTTTTCCACGATAATAGCCATCTGCACTAACATGATGTCTGACATGTGTTTCGCCCGTTGTTGGTTCAACGGATAATTCTGGACTAGATAAAGAGTCGTGTGATCTTCTCATGCCTCTTCGTGACGGGGTTTTTCTACTTTTTTGAACGGCCATTATTTAATCTCCTGGTATTGTATAGTTTAAGCTATTGATTTCGTATTAATGTTTCATTTGTTTTAGAATTTCAAATGGATTTTCTTTTTTCTCAATGGTTTCTTCAATTATTTCACCCAATTGACTATTATGGATGATTTTTTTGCAGTCCTTATGCTTAGCAGAAATGGGTAATGCTAAAATCAATTCATCTTCAATCAAATGAAATAAATCAACCTTTGAGTCTTCAACAATAACTGACTCCATGGGCTCTACTTTCATCATTCCTGATTCCGATGTAACAAATGCCAATGCCATTTCCAAATGAAATTCTGTGTCAAATTCTTTTAAACAGTTTTGACAAATTAGACTGATAACGGCATCAATTGAGCCATGTACATGGTTGACGCGACTGCTATTTTTTTCAAAAACCAGATCAATAGTGACCACTCCTGTTTCTGTGGAAGCGATTTTGCTCAATCTTTTTAATTGGCGAACGTCTATCTGACCAGATATGGCTGTTTTCTTCTTGCAAAACTTAAAAGGATCAATTGATTTGGGTAGTCTTGATGTCATATGAGACGCATATTAATCTATAGTCACAATAAAAGTCAAAAAAAGCCTGAAAATTTACGTTGGATTCATAAATTTTATTTAAAAAGCTGGCTGTGTGAACCAATTCTGACTAATTTTACTCGATTATCCTTAACTTGATAAATAACCAATAAGTCTCCACTTATATGAAATTTTCTAAAGTCAGACCATTCACCTTTTAGTTCATGGTCTTTAGATACTCTGTTAAATTGCAAAGCAATTTAACCTAATTTTATTAATTTTTAATAAAAAATATTTATGACAATACCCTGTATTGCATAATATAATTATATACTAATCTTTATTGCATAAATATTTAGTTTTTTTCACA
>JABHHM010000229.1 GCA_018671575.1 Methylococcales bacterium
GCATGTACTTTAGAATCACCAATACCCTGACCAGACGCAGAAAAACTACCGCCATAAACGGTTGGACCATTGTAATCAGCCAACACACATTGACCAAATAATAGAGAAAATAAAAATACTATTCTTCTTAATAAATACTTATTCATAACCCTTCATTGCTCAATTACCTCCTGATGGTCCCGACTGCCATGGACGATGACCTTCTTCAGACAAAGTCCCCCCGCAGGAACTGCATTAAAGTGCATCCGCAAGTTGCTTTTCAACATCGTCTCTTTTTTGTATCCATTCATTTTCAATGATTGGAGTCTGCATTCTTACCATTGAGGTCGCAACAATTGGAATACGATTAAATCCTAAACATGTTTGAGTCCAACCTGTACCATCAGTAGCTACCAAAGTTGCAGCAGTGGTAATTACTGAGTCCACAAACGGAACTTTTAATGAATAACAATACTCTATTTTGACTTTCAACAAGTTGGCATCCTGAATACTGACACCACTCAAAGCACCAACACCTGTTCCTCTCAAATGCAATCGACTATTAGGAATTTGGCGTTGACCATTAATCATGACACCAAAATCATCAAATGCTTCTTTTGTTGGATTGAGTATAGTGATGCGAGTTGCCATCGACGGCAAGGGATTATTGTTAGCTCCATTACCAATTCCCACATCAACCCCAGCTTCAATAGCAGCCTTACCAAAACCAACCACGGTATCAATTAGTTTAGGCGGTGAATATAACGGCAAAATACCTTTTTGCAAACCAATTTTAATGGATTCATAATCTGCATTTCTAGCAGAGCCACCTCTGGCAGCCATTAAAGCCGCATAATTCAAAGTGGCTTTTGCCTGATAAATTAACGCCGTTTGAATCACCCCCATAATCAGAATCAAAGCCACAGGGGTAATTATGACCATTTCAGCCATTGCCGCCCCCGTCATTTTTGATTTTTGATGACGATTTAAATCTAATTTTCTTTTTTTAATACTCATTACCTATCTCCCTAAAACTCAACCATTTGATTGCCTTTTTTTGGCTTATACGTGCTGCAACTGACAGGTATTATTTTTTATTATTTTGAATCTTTAAATATATCAGCCAATTCATCCAATGAAGTTTCTGATTTAGTTGTTTTTCCAGCAAATTTTTCAATTGCTGACAATAACTCAACTATTTTTTTTGTTCGTTTATTTTCTTTGCTATTCAATGCCATATAATTCTTAAAATGATCTTCTGCCAATGATAAATAAGCCACTGCAATATTGTGTTGAACTTTAGAGTTTCTTGGCTGCTCTTTTAACATGACCAAATAGTTATCAACTGCTTTTTCATACTTACCTTCTCTTAAATCAATATTCCCTAACTTAAGAGAGATCATTTCTTTGTCTGGATGACTTGGATTCTTTTTTAAAATTCGTGTAAATAATTTTTTTGCCAGCACAAATTGCCTTGCTTTGTAAGATTGTTTGGCTATTTCATAATCATCAATATCATCACTATCCAATGCAGATTCTTGTTTAATATTAAACTGATCCATACATCCAAATAACCAAAAACACAAAAATATAATGGCTATTTTTTTCATCGGTTATACCTTGAATACCAACCCAGTTTTGCACTTGCCTTGGTATGATAAGTAGTACCAGGAGGTACTATTTCAAGCACTTCTTGCCAATAAGCTTTGGCTCGGGTTAAATTGACATTTTCTTGTCGATAACCTTTTAAAAAAGTTTCTCTTGCTAAATCTTGCAATTTTTGAATAGCAGCTTCTGCTTGAGCAGAACCATTAACACTTGATGCTTTTGTCCATAATCGATAGGCATCATGTAGCCGTCCTTCTTTTTCTGCTTTACTGGCACTTTTCATATATTCAGTAACCACTTGATTCCTAACTTCCGCAACATAGCTACTTTGACGACTGTAAAATAAAGATTTTTCTTCTTTGATAAATTTTGCCCATTGCACAAATGCCTTGTCTTTGGCTTTCTCATCATCTTCATTTTGCAACATTTCCTTGCCTTGCTGATAGCTTTCAAATAAGCCTTCTATTTGTTTTTTTAACTTCTTAGCTTGGCGACGATATTTACTTCGATGACGAGTTGACGTTGACACGTCTTCCAAACTGCTAATAGCCGCCTCAAACTGACCAGAGAGATATTGCTCTTTGGCTTCTTTTATTGCATTTTTACTGCGTGTATCTGAAGACCGACTTACTTTTTTAGTTGGTTTCCATTTCTTTTTAGGTGGCGTTTTTTTAACCACTTTCTGATTTTTAGGTGGCACATACTGTTTTTGCTTCAGCAACGCCACTTGCGTTTTAGGTTGATTTTTCTGCTTTATAGTCCGTTTTTTATATTTGGTATTTTCACCCAAAACCACTTCCTGATCGGGTTCATCCCACACAACTTTATTACCATTCTGGCTACCTTGAGTCGTTTTAGTGGTTGTTTCTTCTATAATAATTATTTCTTCATCAGCCACATTATTGGTAACCACAACAGGCGCTTTAGTAACTACCTTTGAAGACGGAGGCGTAACCACTTTTGGTGTCGACTGTATTTGAAGATTAGCCTGATGATTCATTTGAGCAGATGAAATCACTCGATCATTCACGTTACTTGACATAAAATTCATGAAAACCAGAGCAACAATACCAATCCCCAATGACGCTTGAACCACTGGTTTCTTAATTAACTGAATAAATGCAGAACTTTTTTCAGTTTTTTCCTGTTTTTCTATTGTTGAACTGGTCTCAGTTTTATCACTTAAATGACTGTCTCCCACAACAGGATCTTTAGTTAAAAATATAAATTGGCGTCCACCCAAAACAATTTCGTCTTTTTCAACCAGAATAGCTCGTTCAACTTTGTGGCCATTGACATAAGTGCCATTTTGACTGCCTAAATCTTCAACAATATAAATATTTTCTTGTTGAATAATTCGTGAATGCTTTCTCGACAAGTTTGAATCACGAATTTGATGCTGACATTCCGCATGACGCCCAATTACAAATGGAAATTCTTTAACATCAATAATTTCTCCATTGGAATCTTTTAACCAGACACATGAATCTTCATTCTGTTGACTACCCAATAACGTTGTTTTTTCTTCCATCCACTCTTCAGGTTCAACCAATTCATCTTCATTCGATAAACTTTGTACTCCAAACTGAGGGGTTGACTCCTGTTTAAAGTCATTATCTTCGTCTGTCATTGCTGCATCCATCCATCATAATTTTTTTATTCCTGATATCCAAAACATCAAATTAAGCTAAAAGGTTCTAAGTTTCAGATTCAGATTATTATTTATTTTTATCCCGCAAGGGATAAGTGTTGTTTGAGCAGACGAGCTACTCACTCAGCTTTAAAAATTAATTGATCACCGACCAATAATTCATTTTTTTCTATTTGCCCTGACTTCAACTCCAATACAGAAACAGTGCCTTTAACACCATTACAAAATCGATTGGGTTTTATGCTTGAAACCAGTTTGCTGATTTTGTTTTCTTGCGTTAAATAAATCACATCAATGGCATACCTCATCCACATGGTATGAATGCCATTACAAGGCTTTAGCCACATCCCCGCATCTTCAGACAATGACTTTGTACCTAACAAACCTTTCAATCGTGACAACCAAGTGTGAGCAAACACCACTTTCTCAGCAATCATTTCACCATTTTTTTCATTAAATACTTGCCCTGTTACAATCAATATTCACTCCTACTGGAAAAAACTCATTGTGCCTGATGATTGCGCACGGTAAATAATTGGAAAAAAGATAATAATAAATATAATCGGGAACAGAAACACCACCAATGGCAGTAGCATTTTCACGGGAGCCTGATTGGCTTTTTTCTCTGCCAACAAGAACCTTTCAGTCCGACGTTGCTTAGACTGGGCAATTAACGCAGGCACCAGCTCCCCTCCTGTTTCATCTGCCTGATTCACCGCAGCCACAAAATTAGTAATTGATGCAACATCCATACGAATTGACAAGTTAACCAGTGCCTCCTGACGACTCATACCCGTTCTAATATCTCTCAACATTCTGGTAAATTCTGCTTTAATGGGCCCCATTGTCATTTTGGATACTGCATGGTCTGTTGCACTACCAAAGTTTAAACCTGCACGCATAGTTAAAACCAATAAATCCAGAAAAAAAGGAAACTGCTTATCAACAATGGCACGTCTTTTTTTAACAATATCTTTTAGCCATATTTCAGGATAATAATAACCCAACGGTATCATCATCAATAACATCATCATTTTATCTGGCGTATGTGGCCCCGTCATTAAATAAAAATAGAGAAACATTAAAACCCCTATTCCTAAACCTATTCGACGAATTAAAATAAACTCTTCAGGCAACAAACTATAACCCAATCCAGCCGCATTTAACTTTTTAATCAACTCCGCTTTCTTTGATTCTTTAATAGAAATGGTTACATCATCAACAAATAAATTGATGATTGGCTTTAATAACCGATAAAGTGAAGGTGGCTTTTCTCGCCAAACCTCTTTGCCTTTTTTAGAGCGCCTTAAAAACAACGTGCCGATAGCAAATACAATTAGACTGACTAAAATGGCGATAGCTATTAAAAAAGGAAGTTGAGAGCTCATGCTATTATCTATATATCAACATTAATAATTTTCTTAATCATCACGGCAGCAATCGTCAACATCGTTGCAATTAAGCCACAAACCGCCCAACCAACAGGCGTTGTTACTAAAGCCATCATACCTTCTGGTTCTTTTTTCAGCATGACCATTGCCACTAAAAAAGGAATACAGCCAATCACCCATGCCTGCATTTTTCCCATTGATGTCAAGGCTTCAACTTTGCCTTCCATTTCTGCTGTTTCTCTTAAGGTTTCTGCCAATGAATCCAAAGTATCCGCTAAATTACCGCCCACTGAACGAGAAATTGTTATGGCAGAATTCATTAAATTTAATTCTTGTTTCTGAATACGTTTATAGAGATCATCCAAAGATTCTTCTAAATCTCTACCAACCTTGTTTTCTGCTAACACCATGATAAATTCTTGAGACATCGGTGCAGGTTGTTGTTTGGCAACCAGTTCCAAAGCACGAGTTAGGTTAGCGCCACCTCTTAATGCACCCGCAATTGAACCCAAACAATCAGGCAATTGGTAAACAAACATTTTGGCTCTTTTTTTCCGAATAATTCTAAGTGTAATCCCTGGTGTCATTGCAGAACCAAGCACCACTAAAACAGATGAAACAATGGCCCAAAACATACTACTGTCTTTCAGTGAAACAAAAGC
>JABHHM010000255.1 GCA_018671575.1 Methylococcales bacterium
CTGTCCGAAAATGTAGGTTTTCGTCAGAACAAGGCAAAATTTGGCGAAAAAGCACAGTTTACTGGTGTAAATGAGCATTTTGAGCCGAATTTTAACGCAGTTCTGGCGGAAAGATGCGTGTTCGGACAGACTCCTAGCAAAATTTGGCAAAAAACTCAGCTTACTGATGTAAATGAGCATTTTGAGCCGATTTTTTCCTCTACCCCTCCCTTGAGGGGTATATGCAGTTCTGGATGAAAGATGAGCTCTCGAACAACCTCTGTAGGAGGCTGTCCGAGATGCAAGCTGTCTAAGTTATTTCATGCACGTTACTTACTAAATAATAGGTCGTTGTATGAGTGTAATTCCAGAAGATTTTTTAAAAGATACCAACTCAACAAGCATTACTCCATTCCCTAACTCCCAAAAAAAATATATTTCTGGTAGCCGTGAAGATCTTCGTGTACCCATTCGTGAAATCACGTTGACTGACGAAAAGGCTACTAAAATTGCAGTCTACGATACGTCAGGTCCATACACAGACCCAAACATCAGCATTGATTTACAACAAGGTCTGTCGAGCATTAGAGAAAACTGGATTAATGAAAGAGATGACACAGAAAAACTCAACTCATTCAGTTCCAACTATACACAAAATCGACTGGATAACCCTGACATTGCACACTTGCATTTCCAGCACATAAAAACACCAAAACAAGCAAAAAAAGGCTGTAACGTCAGCCAAATGCACTATGCCAGACAAGGCATTATTACCCCCGAAATGGAATATGTTGCCATCCGTGAAAACATGAGACGTGCTGACTCGGAGGAGTTAAACCAACAACATGCGGGACAACCCTTTGGCGCCACTATTCCAAAAGAAATCACCCCTGAGTTTGTACGTAAAGAGATTGCAGAAGGACGTGCCATCATTCCTGCTAATATCAACCACCCCGAACTTGAACCCATGATTATCGGCAGAAACTTTCTGGTCAAAATAAATGGTAACCTAGGCAATTCCGCCATTTCATCATCCATTGAAGAAGAAGTTGAAAAAATGGCATGGGGTATTCGCTGGGGATCTGACACCATCATGGATTTATCAACTGGTAAAAATATTCATGAAACACGTGAATGGATAATTCGAAACTCTCCTGTTCCTATTGGCACTGTTCCTATTTATCAGGCACTAGAAAAGGTCAATGGCAAAGCCGAAGACCTAACCTGGGATATTTTTAAGGACACACTCATTGAACAAGCAGAGCAAGGTGTTGATTATTTCACTATTCATTCGGGTGTCCGCTTACACACCATCCCTTTAACAGCCAAAAGAGTAACGGGCATCGTTTCAAGAGGTGGCTCTATTATGGCAAAATGGTGTTTAGCACATCATCAGGAAAACTTTTTATACACTCATTTTGAAGATATTTGTGAAATCATGAAAGCCTACGATGTTTCGTTTTCACTGGGTGATGGATTACGTCCTGGCTCAATAGCAGACGCCAATGATGAAGCTCAATTTGATGAACTGAAAACCTTAGGTGAATTAACCCAAATTGCTTGGAAACATGACATTCAAGTCATGATTGAAGGTCCAGGCCATGTTCCCATGCACATGATTAAAATCAACATGGACAAAGAACTGGACTATTGTAATGAAGCCCCTTTTTATACCTTAGGGCCACTGACCACTGATATCGCACCAGGTTACGACCACATTACATCGGGCATTGGCGCAGCCATGATTGGTTGGTTTGGTTGTGCCATGCTGTGTTATGTCACACCCAAAGAACATTTAGGCTTACCCAATAAGGAAGATGTCAGAGAAGGCATTATTACTTATAAGATTGCAGCTCATGCTGCTGATCTTGCTAAAGGCCATCCTGGCGCGCAAATTAGAGACAATGCCATCTCAACAGCTCGTTTTGAATTCCGCTGGGAAGACCAGTTCAACTTAAGTCTTGACCCTGAAAAAGCCAGGTCATTTCATGACGAAACATTACCCAAAGAATCTTCTAAAGTCGCACATTTCTGCTCCATGTGTGGTCCTAAATTTTGTTCAATGAAAATTTCACAGGAAGTTCGTGACTATGCCAAAGAAAATGGCATTCAAAACGATCAACAAGCAGTAACAGCAGGACTGAGTGAAAAAGCCAAAGAATTTAATAGCCAAGGCGGACAGCTTTATCAGGAAATTAAGGAATAACAATTATAGATAGATGCCCTTTGGGCAAAATAACAAAATATTTTAGAACCACGAATGAACACAGATATTCATTAAAATCATCGATGTTCATTCCTGGCCCAAATAAATAATATCTATTTTTGTTAAAAATTTTATTTTTTTACGCATCAAAATAGTAACATTTGAGTCAATTATTAGTCTGAGCACCTATTAAGGGGATTCGGAATAAATAAACATCCAACTTTCTTGTTTTTTTTGTCCATCTTTTTTGTTGCAAAAATAGTTGTATAGTTCGACTGTACGCCTATTTTTGCGCCTCAAAGTCGAACAAAAAAACAAGCAATTTGGACATTTATTTATTTCGCTTCCCCTAAGGATAGAAACAAAATATTTTCAAATTCTATTAGGAGCTTCCATGCAAATTGGCCAGACTATTCCCAACATTCAATTATCCTCTATTCATAACTCATCGTTCAACACCGATGAACTCAAAGGCAGACGCTATTTAGTCACTTTTTTTCGCTTTGCCACCTGCCCTTTTTGCAATATGCGAATTGCTCAATTGATCAACAAGCAACCCAAAATGGGAGAGAACTTTGAAATAGTGGCTATTTTTGAGTCTAACATTGACCATCTGAAAAAACATGCCAGCAAACATACTTCAAAATTCCCCATTTTAGCGGATCCAGAGCGTCAATATTACAAACAATTTGGTGTTAAAAAATCTTTTTTGGGTATGCTTAAAGGCATGATTTTTCGTTTACCCACGGCTTTATCAGGAATATTGAAAGGATATATTCCGATGGAAATTTCCTCAAGATTTTTGATTATGCCATTGTCATTATTAATTGATGAAAAGGGTATCATTCAAGCCATTTATCATGGCAAAGATGAAGGAGACCACATGCCGATAGAGCAAGTCATTGAGTTTTCTCATCAAACTCTCTAAAAACTCACCTATTTTTAATCAAATACTCGATATCCTTAATTAAACTTTCTACCTTATGTGGTGTAAAAAACTTGGCGACCAATCTCCCTTGAGCATCGGTTAAGACAAAGGTTGCACTATGATTTACCTGATAATTAGGTTGTTTCTTCTTCATTTCATCAATGGGAATAAACAGTAAACCTAACTTTCTTGAAGCATCAACTAAATCTGTCATTTCCCCCGTTACACCGATGAAACTGTGATCAAAATAATTCACATATTTTGACAGAACATCGGTTGTATCACGTGCGGGATCTGCACTAATAAACAATACCTGTAATTGACTTTTTATTGACTGACTCAGTCCTTGATAGGCTTTTTTCAAAACTTGCATTTCAACAGGGCAAATATCAGGACAATGAGTATAGCCAATAAAAACCAAATGCCATCGGCCAATCAATGAAGTCATTGCTTGGTTGTTGTGATCTATTAATTTAATAGGTCCTATGAAATTGCTTTCTGGGAATAAATTAGCCGATAACATTTGTTTTTGTAATGGATGTACAGCCAACGGTTCACTTATTTTTACCAATGTTCTACTTTTAATCGCATAAAAACTCACTGCCAGCGATGTTAAAACAAATAAAAAAAAGCTGGTTAGCAAAATAATCAGCGGTGTTTTTTTCATGATGAAAGTTGCCGAGCTTGCAACATTAAGTTTTTCATATCTTTCACCGCATCAGCCAACCCACAAAAGATGGATCTTGCAATAATTGAATGTCCTATATTAAGCTCAATAATTTCTGGAATTTTAGCAATATCGGCAACACAATGGTAATCCAAACCATGCCCTGCATTAACTTGCAAACCCATCTCATGAGCTAAGCTAACCGCTACTTTTATTTTTTTCAATTCAATTTCTTTCAATTCGGCCGTTTTTGCATCAGCATAATGCCCCGTATGAATTTCTATCACTGGAGCACCTGTTTTTTTTGCAGATTCAATTTGATGCTCGTCAGCATCAATGAATAGCGATACTCGAACGCCTGATTCATTCAGCTGAGTGCAAACATCAGCTAATTTTTGTTGTTGGCTAATAACATCCAGCCCCCCTTCCGTGGTAAGTTCTTCACGCTTTTCAGGAACTAAGCAACAATCAGCAGGAGCCATTCGACAAGCAATCTCAACCATTTCATCCGTCACAGCCATTTCAAGATTCATTTTTGACTGCAATACCCCAACCATAGACTCTACATCTCTATCAATGATGTGCCTTCTATCTTCTCGCAAATGCATGGTAATACTATCAGCCCCCGCATGTTCGGCAACCAATGCGGCCTGAATTGGCTCAGGATATCGAGTTCCTCTTGCCTGACGAATCGTTGCAACATGATCAATGTTCACCCCTAAATAAATCGCTTCTGAACTCATTTTTTCTCCTAAAAATTAAATAAAGCAGTCAATTTAAGATACTATAATAATTAAGTAGGTGAGCATAATTATTTTAACATTTTTGGACAAATTTTCCGCCCTTCGGCACTATAGCTCTGACTGAATAGACCTCTATACAATCAGAGTAATGGCATCGAAGGCGCAAAAAAATGACACAAAAATTTTGTTCACTTACTTAGGTAACACGCAATAAATAAACTACCCATATTGCGCAGAATTTTTGTTCGTCTTCTTTGCCATAAAAATAGGCGTGTAGTCATGTGGTAAAGGAGACGGACAAAAAGGCCAGTAAGATGGGTAGTTTATTTATTGCGAGTTACCTTAAGCTATAATCTAAATAAATCAATAAAAAAATATCGTTATGTTTAAACTCATTGGCTCAGGATTCATCGGATTTACAACTTATCTTTTTGATTTATTTGGTCTGGTCTCAATCTCACTCAAAGCCAGCTTTGAACTGATTCACAAAAGTCGTCGCCAGGTATTTTGGCACTTATTTAAACGACAAATTTGGAATACAGGTGTCAGAGCCCTTTATGTCAATGCAGTATTAGCAACACTGATTGGTATCGCAATCATCACCAAAATAAAAGAATTTGCAGAAGGCGGGACTTTTGGGGAAATTTATGCCAATTTATTTATCATCATCATTGTAAGAGAATTTGGACCATTAATATCAGGCATTGTTCTAATAGCCCGATCTGCTCCAGCAATTACCGCAGAAATTGGCTATTTAAAGTTATCCGATGAATTTAGCACACTTCGAGATCAAGGAATCAATCCCATTTATTTATTGTTGTTACCCACATTTTATGCGTTTCCAATCTCACTGGTCTTAATGTTTATCTATTTTGACTTTATCAGCATTATTTCGGCTTATACCATGATTTGGTTTATGGACCCAACCATTTCATTTATTGGTTTCACGGCGGGTATTTTAGAAAAATTCACACTGTCAGAATTCACCATTACACTATTGAAAGGCTTAATAGGTGGCGGCATGATTGGACTGGTTTCAATCTATTTTGGCTCAAAAGTATCACAAAAGTTCAGTGATTTGCCCAGAGCCATCTCTAATGCAACAACATCACAATTAGTCATGTTTTTTCTAATTAATGTTTCATTGTCCGTTTTGGCATATCGTTAAGCAATTTGATTGAATGGGCACGAAATAACTTCCGTTACGAAAAAATTTCCCGTTCTTGGTTCCAAGTTTATTTTAGTTTCAAATGATCTGATTGAATAAAAGCGTAGGAATAGTCACTCTATTTCGAGCTTTTATGATCGAATCTTATACATCAGTTATTTGAAGGTGAAGTGAAGATGGAATCAAGAACGAAAAGTTATTGCGTACTCGTTCCTGAAGGTCACATATCAAACCCTGCTTTTTTATACCATTGTTTCGCCAATTCTGGATTTTTATCTACGCCCATGCCTTGCTCATAAATACTGGCAAGTGTCGTTTGAGAACCCGCCAATCCTTGCTCAGCAGCTTTAGTAAACCAGACAATGGCTTCACTCATATTTTTCTCTGCACATTCACCTTCCATATACATGAATGCTAAGCCATGTTGTGCCAGAGAATGATTATTTTCTGCCGCATTTTTCATGTATCTAAAAGCAAGACTTTCATTGGGTGCCATTCCCAGACCATTTTGAGCCATAATTGCAATTCGATGCTGAGCTTCAACATTACCTTCTTCTGCCAGAGGAGAAAGTAAGCCAAAAGCTTGGCGAAATTCTTTAGATTCAAATGCGGCTATTCCACTGGCTAAATCTATATCTGTATTATCTATCATCATTGTATCCTAAGTGATTGTAATGACGATTTTATAACATGAAAGTTAAAATAAAAAAACCACAAAGATCACTGAAAATCTCAGTCATCTTTGTGGTCAACATCTTTCGATTGTTATTTTTTAGTTAGGACAGGTATCAGCCGTACTATCAACCTTGCCAGCTAAAAGTAGAAATTTCTCAAAGGGTCCCATGTTACCCATTGCTTCCACTTTCGGACCTGCAAAATTCAAGCGTCCGAACATCATCGCCTTCATTGGACCATAATCACCAGCCCCCATTTCTTTCCAGCGTTTGGTGTCTGCCCACATGGTATAGTCCACATCTGTATCCACTGATGCGTGCTTTACAACACCACCATAAACACAAACTGCTTTACCATTTTTATTGGCAATGGTTAGCTCAATTTTACCACTGTTGGCACAATCACTTCGATAAATTTGCATGACTTTATAGCCACGATCTTTATCATTTTTAATCCAGTTTTCTGCAAGACTGTCCGTCAAGACTTTTTCATTATTCCATTCCTGGCAAGCCTCATTGGCCCAATCACTTGACATTAAAACAGGACTTGCAAATACACTACTGGATAGTAGAGCACATACTGATACCATTGGTAATACGTATTTTTTAATCATAAAGCTGCCTCCGCATTGTTTAAAAAAACACATATTATCACATTTTATTATATTAGTATATATTGATATAGACATGATACCCTGACGGGCAAATATTCTGCGAATGGTATATTTTTTTACCATGAAGTGCATGAAGACAATGAAGAAAAAACTTCAATATCTTCATGTACTTCATGGTGAAAATAAAAAACACCTATGTATTAAAAAACTTTTTTTCTGATACTTTAAAATCATACCCTTCTTGTACCGCAAGGAGATTAGTTTCATTTGAGCAGACGAGCTACTCAACTCAGCTTTATCCCGACAAAGGCAGGCTGATAATAAAAGTAGTTCCACTATTCACATCACTGATACAATCAATGACTCCATGATGTTTTTTTACACAATCATAAATTACACTCAAGCCCAAACCTTTTCCCTCGCCCACTGCTCTGGTCGTAAAAAATGGCTGGTATATTTTATCCATAATTTCTTTTGCAATACCAACACCTGTATCTTTAACAGAAATTTTTATATTATTTTTCTCTAACTCAGTAATAATATGAATAATGCCTTTTTCATGAATTGATAAAATAGCATTATTTAAAAGATGCATCATCGAATGGTTTATTTCTTGTATTGATGCTTTTATTCCAGGGATTTCACCAAAATCTGTTTTAAATTGAATTTTATCCGAACAAGTCCCTTTAATTAATACCAATGTATTTTTAATACACTCATTAATATCACAAAGTTTCAGGAGACCATCATCCGATTGAGCAGAAAATTTGACCAAGCTACTGGTAATCTCATTAACTCTTTGCACACCTTCTTCAATATCATCAAATATTTCTCTGGCATCTTCAGCAATAAATTTTATTTTATTTTTTTTAACCACAACCTCAACATCATTCAAAATTGTATCAATAACACTGCCGACTTCATTTCGGTCATGTAAAACTTGTTTTATTTGTTCAATGGTATTGTCATATTTTTCAAAATAACGTTTTAGCGTACCCAAATTACTCTTAACGAAACCAACAGGGTTATTAATTTCATGAGCAATACCTGCCGCTAGAACACCTACAGAAACCATCTTTTCTTGCTGAATCATTGACTGCTGAGTTTTAACAATGGTCTTATTTGCTTCATCTAATTCATTATTTTTTTCAACCAGTGATTCGTTAACAGAGGTCATTTCTTTCAACAGAAACTGGTTTTCCCTGTTGAGTTGATACATTTTAATATGGGTTCGAACACGAACTTTTAAATCTTCAATATTAATTGGTTTTTGAATATAATCTATCCCACCAACCTCAAAACCTTTGACAATACTACCCACCTCTCCTTCTGCTGTAATGAAAATAACAGGCACATCTTTGTGTTCGGGCATTTTTTTTATGAGTCGGCAGGCTTCAAAACCATCCATTACAGGCATTCTGATATCCATTAATACAACATCAGGTGAAAACACTGATGTTTTATCAACCGCTTCCTGACCATTGACAGCAACTTGAATATCATACTGTTCAACCATTAATGCTTTTTTGATGAGTAAAACATTTAAAGGATGATCATCTACAACTAAAACTTTAGGAGTCGTCACGAAATAACTTCCATTTTTAAAACATTGTTAATCATAAGGTAACACGCAATATGGGTAGTTTATTTATTGCGCGTTACCTAAGGTAAGTCGCAATAAATAAACTACCCATCTTACTGGCTCTTTTGTCCGTCTTCTTTGCCACAAAAATAGTTATGTAGAGCGACTACACGCCTATTTTTGTAACAAAAAAGACAAACAAAATTTCTGCGCAATATGGGTAGTTTATTTATTGCGCGTTACCTAAGTTAAATTACTTATCCATATAATTATGCAAGGCATCAATTGTACCATCAATACTCGCCTTAAATTGAGATAATAATGAATCAATCTTTTCAAGATTATTTTCATCACCACAATCTTGCATTACTTTGCTTATTTCAGCCAATTCAATTGCACCTAAGTTCAATGCTCCGCCTTTAATATAGTGAGCCGCCTCTTTAATTGCATAAGGATCTTTTGCATTAACAGCTACTTCTAATGTCTGTAATGCACTACTAATATCCTCTTTAAAGAGTTCAATCATTTCAGACACCAACATTTTATCCAGCTGATCCAAGCGCTCTTCATCTATCATTTCTGCGGATGATTTTACTGACTCTATAACATCAGAGTGTACTGAAACTTTATTTTCATTCGGCACATCATTTATATTATTAGATTCCGATTTAAAAAAACCGACAACTTTACCTAAAATAGACATTAATACTCCCTTATCAATCGTCACAGCCAACTGATTTATAATATTCAAACATTTTACAGACTCTACTACTAATCTAGCTCAACGAATCATTTGGTCAACATAATATTATAAAGTATAAATTAACACCACAACAACCTTCACCTAGTGTCTTTTAAGTCACAAAACATCTTTTTTACAACATTTTAGAAATAAATGTTGCATTACTACAAATACAATGCTTTAATAAGCACATCAGCAAATTATTATATTATTAAACAACAAGGAATCTATACAATGTTAAACAAAAAATTATTAACTCTTGCCGTTTCAACTATTCTTTTATCTTCTGCTTCAGTTGTTTCTGTTGCACAAGCAGGTTTAAGTGCCGATGTTGGTGTAACCAGTGCTTATGTTTTCAGAGGTATTCAAGACTCTACTCCAGCAGTATACGGTGGAATTAGCTTTTCTCATGAAAGCGGTGTTCATGCAAACGTTTGGACTAGTAGCACTGGCGTTAGTGGCGGCAACGAAACTGACTTAACTATTGGTTGGGGTACTAAGATGGGTGAAATTGAATTTGACGTTTCTTTTATTGATTACTTGTATCCTTCTAGCACATCTCTAACAGGCAGTGATGATTTAGGTGATAATGATATTCAAGAAATTGCAATTTCTGCCAGCATGGGACCTATTTCTATTGCGGTTAACAAAGCAATAGCTAACCCTGGAAGCACTTCTAGTAGTAAGACTGTAAGCGGTGTTACCACAATCACTACTGGCTTACCTGAAAACAAATACACTTACTTTGCAATCAGCGGTTCAATGGACAAAATAGGTGTAACTTTAGGCATGTATGATGATGATATTTCTTCAACTGCTGATTACAAACACTTAGATGTTAACTTTTCTGCCACTGACAACTTAACTTTCTCTGTGACTAAAACTTTTGATGCTGGCACTACTTCAACAGGCTTAAGTGGAACTGGAAGTAGCTCTCAAAACCCAATCGTTCGAGTTTCTTATGATTTAGCTTTTGACTTATAAGAATCACGTTTGATCTAACGACACAAGCCCCTGACTTCAGGGGCTTTTTTATTTCCACAAAAAATGACTCCCAAAAAAGCAAGTAATCCACCGCCCTCCAAATCCACCCAACAGAATAAAATCAAACAAAATTTATCATAAATTGATGAAACTACCGCTATTGATATAGATTTATTGGCAAAACAAATTAGAATTAGCATTACCAACAATAACTATATTTCCAATAACAGGTAAAACTCAATGGCATTTCAACCACTTAAAAAAAGTAAAATAAAAAAATCAGTAATAAAAATGAAAACATTAGGACTCGATACCAGTAGTATCGCCAATGATTTTCAACAATATTTTTGCCACACGCTTGGTAGAGACCAAACATGTTTTTCCAGCCATTATCCTTACGAAGCAATCGCATACACTATTCGAGACCGCTTAATGGAACGCTGGAAAAGAACTCGTCATGCTTATGAAAAAAATGACTGTAAACGTACTTTTTATTTATCCATGGAATTTTTAATGGGTCGGGCAATGGGTAACGCCATGCTCAATTTAGGCATTGAAAATGAAGTTGAAGAAGCCTTACACCACTTTGGGCTACACCTTGAAGAAGTCATGGACAGTGAGCACGACGCAGGACTTGGAAATGGTGGTCTAGGTCGTTTGGCCGCCTGCTTTTTAGACAGTTGTGCTACTTTGCAATTACCTGTCAGAGGTTTTGGCATTCGTTATGAATACGGCATGTTTCGCCAACGCATAGAAAATTGTGAACAAATTGAAATACCTGACCATTGGCTAAGAGATGGCAACCCTTGGGAATTAGAACGACCTGAATATCAGCAAACCATACAATTTGGTGGTTACACAGAGCATTACCGTGATGATAAAGGCAATACAAGAGCTCGCTGGGTTAGCACCTATGATGTTATGGCTGTTCCTTACGACATCCCCATTCCAGGCTATCGCAATAACACCGTTAATACACTTCGACTATGGTCAGCCAAAGCAACCGATGAATTTAATTTAGAAGAATTTAATTCTGGCAGTTATACCGAAGCAGTCGCTGCTAAAAATGCGGCAGAAAATATCACCATGGTACTCTATCCTAATGATACCAGTGAAAATGGCAAAGAATTAAGATTACGACAGCAATATTTTCTTGCCTCTGCCAGTATCAAAGATATTTTACGGGAATGGAAAGAAAAACATGGCAATGATTTCAGCCAATTTGCCGATAAAAACTGTTTTCAACTCAACGATACTCACCCAAGCTGTTCCGTCGCAGAATTAATGCGAATATTATTGGATGAACAAGGGATGGAATGGGATGAAGCATGGTCTATTACCACCAAGACCATGGCCTATACCAATCACACCTTATTACCAGAAGCATTGGAAAAATGGTCAACCCAATTATTTAAACAATTACTACCACGATTACTCGATATCATTTATGAAATCAATGCACGATTTTTAAGTGAAGTCTCTTGTCGTTGGCCTGGTGATTCTGAACGACTTAAAGCCATGTCAATTATTGAAGAAGGTCCTGACCCTCAAGTAAGAATGGCTTATCTTGCCATTGTCGGTAGTTTTTCAGTCAATGGTGTCGCAGAACTACACTCACAATTATTAAAAGAAGGATTATTCAAACAATTTTATGACTTCACTCCTGATAAATTTAACAATAAAACCAATGGCGTCACACAACGAAGATGGCTTGCATGGTGTAATCCTGCACTGAAAAAATTAATCAACCACACCATTGGCAAAGAATGGGTTGTCGACCTGGATCAATTAACCCAATTAAAAGCCCATGTTAATAATAAAAAGTTTCAGCAACACTGGCATCAAGTCAAGCTACAAAACAAACAACGACTATCAGAACTTGTTTTTAATGATTGTGGCGTTAAATTTGACACCGATTCAATTTTTGATGTGCAAGTTAAGCGTATTCATGAATATAAACGTCAATTATTAAACATATTACATGTCATTCATTTATATGATCGAATCAAAAGAGGTGACACGAAAAACTGGGTTAATCGTTGTGTACTCATTGGCGGAAAATCCGCTCCTGGTTACTACATGGCTAAAAGCATCATCAAACTCATTTGTAATGTGGCGAATGTCGTCAATAATGACAAAAGTGTTGGTGATTTACTCAAAGTTGCTTTTATCCCAAATTATCGTGTTTCTGCCATGGAAATCATTTGCGCAGGTACCGATTTATCCGAACAAATTTCAACAGCAGGCAAAGAAGCTTCTGGTACAGGCAATATGAAATTCATGATGAATGGTGCTGTAACGATAGGAACATTGGACGGGGCAAATATTGAAATCCGTGAAGAAGCTGGTGAAGATAATTTCATTTTATTTGGACTAACGGCTTCAGAAGTCGAAGAAACCAAGAAAAATTATAATCCTGAGGCTTATATTAGAAATGATGACGATTTTATGCGAACCATGAAATTGTTAGAAAGTGGCCATTTTAATCAGTTTGAACTGGGAGCATTTGATGCCATCACCCACTCAATTAAAAATCCGTACGATCCATGGATGGTTGCCGCAGACTTTAGAACTTACATTGATGCTCAAAAGGTAGCGGCTGAAGCTTTTAGTGACAAAAAACGCTGGTTGAAAATGAGCATTCTAAATACAGCCTGTAGCGGTCGCTTCTCTACCGATAGAACGATGATGGAATATAATCGTGACATCTGGAAATTGAAAAAAATATTACCGACCGTAGAAAAGAAATAAATAATTCTGCCTAAATGGGACGTTTTTTAACCATGATGAACATGAAGACAATACAGTTCTTTCTTCATTGTCTTCATGGTTAAAATCAAAATATCAATACTTCAAAAATCAACGCATAATTTCAAATTTTATCCCTTGCGCTTTTAATCTATCTGCTTTAGCTTGAATATAACGCTGAAACTCTGGCTCTGACCGATAAGCATCCGAAACAACATATTCTAAGATTGATTGAACATGAAAGGCTTTTAAATAACCCTCTGCTCGAAACACTTCATGACCTTTCACATCAAAAAAAACCAGTGTAGGTGTATATTTTATAGCCAGTTTTCTACCCCATGCATAACTCGTCATTTTTGACCCTTTTGGTGTAATGACAGAAGAATGACGATTCCAGGTATTAATAACGGCCACATCAAATTGACTTAACCTTTTTTTTGTCAGCTGACGTTTGAAAATATCTAAATGTAGCTCATCACATGCCAAGCAATTTTTTTGCTCAAACAACACCAACAAATATTTTTTCCTTTTTTTCGTAAAATCAAAAGGTTTTGTTAAAAAACTATTATCGTTATGTAGCTTACCCTTTGCTTTGAGTCGATTATTTTTATTAGCATACTCATTAAATGAAAGCCTCTTATTGTTATTTTCCACCAGATATTTTAATAATGATAAAAAGCGTTGTGGTGCATAATAACCATTCATTCTAAATTGCTTACCGCCTTGTTGATCAAGAAACAGAAGGCTCGGTGTAAATTGTATTTTCATCTTTTTGGCAAATTCTTTTTCCGTCATTTCATTGCCATCTTGATCTATTAACTCCCTGTCTCCCCACATATTGATGGCAATAACTTCAAAATTTTTCCTGGTATAATCAACAATCGATTTTGTTGAAAAATTATCTTCTATTAATTTGGCACAATAAGGGCAACCATCTTGATGAAAATATAAAATGATACGTTTACCCTGTATTCTTCCATCATTCACATCTTCATTTAAGTCCAGAAAAGACGATTTAAACCAACTTGGCTTTTCATGATAACCAGGATTTACCATTCCATTTTCAAGCGTACCGACTTGAGCAGCCAAAAGCAGCGACTGAAATAATAACAAACTGAGTAATAAGATAATCTTCATTTTTAAACACCTTTATAAAACGTCATTATTATGACGGATCACTTAAACCATTAGCCAAGCAGTCATAAAAACACCAGACACAACCTATACACCATTGTTTTTATTTGATTTTTATAAATATGGCATAAACATCGCTATTGAGAAAGCACAAATATAAATAAAAACTGGGGAATAATATGTTTATAGCACAACAATCATTAAATCAAGAAAAACTTGAGTCATCAACAGTTGTTCCTAATATAAAACCAGCAAACCACGCTCTTTATAGCCAATATCCACAACAAGTCATGATGGAAAATTTATGGGCACTTCAATCAACACTCGATATCGAAAAATTATTATCCATTTATGCCTCTGAAATTAATCAACACATTAATATTGATGGCATAGCATTTAAAAATGATCAAACTCAGAAGCACTGGGGACAGACAGAGCAGTATCAATGTAGCTTCAAATTGGTTATTGATGGAAATTTTCTGGGCACTTTAAAATATTCAAGAAAAATAGCTTTCACTGACAGCGAATCAAAAGACTTAGAAAGTCGGCTTTGTGTCTTAGTTTATCCATTAAGAAATGCCATTGATTATTTTAATGCCATGCAATTGGCCTACACCGATGCATTAACAGGCATAAAAAACCGTACAGCAATGAATGAAAGCTTAGACAGAGAAGTCAGCTTGGCTCAAAGACAACTGGGATCATTAACAATGATGATTCTTGATATTGATTTTTTCAAGAATATCAATGACACCTACGGCCATCAAGCGGGTGATAAGGCATTAAAAATGGTGGCTAACTGCATTCAAAATACCGTCCGTAATAGCGATATTGTATTTAGATATGGCGGTGAAGAATTTGTTATTTTACTCAGCAATAGCAGCTCAAATGGTGGCAAATTATTGGCAGAAAGAATCAGAAGCTCCATTGAAACCATTCAATGCCAACACCAAAATGAGACATTTTCTATGACTATCAGTATTGGCACAACGGAATTTAAGCCACATGACACCAAAGATACGTTAGCACAACGAGCCGATAAAGCACTTTATCAAGCAAAAGAGTCTGGCAGAAACCAAGTCATTCATTTATAGACAACAAATTGACGAATCATCGTTTTGACAACAACATCGTTAATGACTAAATATTGACGAACACAATTTTCAAAAAACACACGAATCAATAAAAACACTTATTATTCATGAAGTTACAACAAATAACAGAGAATTTACAACTTTTGGCACGACACATGCATTATAGAAAGTGTCATTTAAATATTATTAACTAATCAGTAAGGGAGCCATATAATGGACATGAGTATTTCTTCAAATTCAATCGATCTTTCTAAAAACTTGTACCAACCACATCAAGGACAGATGAACCATTTCCAGGAAGATACGAGTTTAAAGTCCAAACAACAAACAATGACAGACAGAATCAGCCTAAGCCAATACTCCCACGGCGTTGATGGAATCAATAGTAATAACAACATTAAAACACCTGAAGAAGCCTTGAGTGCCGTATCAAAGCTAAAAGAATTAATCAGTGGCAACATAAACCAAGCCGTCATGGCTCACGGTAATTTCTCTACCAACCAAATCATGAATTTACTTTAATAAAAAGCTGAGTTGAGTAGCTCGTCTGCTCAAACGATTCTTTACCCCCTTGCGGGATAAAATAATAACAGGAGATATCAAGATGTTAACAACTAAAAACTTTAAGCACGTTGGTTATAAAATCTGTCTACACATTGTGCTTTTCTCCTGTCTATTTGCTCAAAGCCACGCAAGCCAAATTGCAACATTATTTTAAGTTTAAATTGCCAACAAGGATGTTGGCGATCCTAATAATTTTCATTAATTTTTCAATTTCGTTTTTAACATCACTCTTCCTTGACCAATTTAGTGCTATACTTTCTGAGATAGTTAAATCTAAAATAATTTTGAAGAAGGGAATATTTAAAAATGAAGCAAGTTTTGATTGTTGATGACTCACCTGAGGACTGTAAACATCTGACTAAAATCATGGAAAAAAATGATTTTAGTGTCATTACCGCAGATGATGGAGAAAAAGGAGTTGAAAAAGCCAAACAAGAAAAACCAGACCTCATTCTAATGGACGTAGTAATGCCTAATCTCAATGGGTTTCAAGCAACAAGAAAAATAAAGAAAAACCCAGATACCGCAGACATACCCGTTATAATGATAACAACCAAAAGCAATGAAACTGACAAAATTTGGGCTAAAAGACAAGGTGTAGATATTTTTATCACAAAACCTGTCAAAGCCAATGAATTGAATAAGGCAATTGAAGAAATATTTGAATAAACTGATTTTTCGTCAATTTTACGACTTAAGAATGGAAATTAAATTGACGTAAACTTGTAACACTTTAACTTTGCTTGACGGGAATTTTAAACCAGAAAGTTGCACCAGGCTGGTTTTCATTATTTTTTACACCAACCTCCCCATCCATTAAATCAATAACTTTTTTACAAATAGCCAAGCCAAGACCACTACTAGACTCATCTCCAGTTGGTTTGTTATTTAATCGAGCAAATTTTGTAAAGACTCTTTTCATGTCATCGCCATTTAAACCTGGCCCCTGATCTATTGATTCAAATAACAAAAAACCATCATTAAAAGAAGTTGCCACGTTCACTTGAGTCCCTAATGGGCTAAATTTCAAGGCATTATCAATCAGATTTTGTATTACTTGAGATAATCTTTCAGGATCAACCAATAATGAAGACAGCTCACCTGACAACGTTGTATTAATTTCAATGTCTTTTGAAGAAGCATGTAATGCGTGCTTATGAACTAACCCATCAACCAGTTCTGCCACATTGGTATCTATTTCACTTAATGTCAAATTACCATTATCAACAGCCTGCAAATCAAGAAATTCTGTCACTAGTTTTTTAATATCATGGCCTGATCTTGAAATAATATAAAGAAGCTCTTTCATATCAGTCACATCAGCTTCGCTATCAATATCGTCCATTAATTGTTCGGTGACATCAATAATCATACTCAGTGGCTTTTTCAAATCATGTGAAGCAATACTCATGAACTCTTCACGAAATGAAGCCAACTGTTTTAATTCCAGCTGCATATTAATGCGTGCTTTGGCAATTTTGAAATCGATGGGTTTAATTAAATAATCATTTGCACCATCTTCCAACGCTTTAACAATGTCAGATGAATCAGTTTTTGCCGTCACCATAATGACAGGCAATTCTAATAAAGTTTTACTCTCACGAATGATTTTTAAAACTTCCATACCACTCATGCCTGGCATCATAATATCCAGCAATACCAAATCCAATACTTCATTCTTAACAATTTCCAAGGCTTCAGGACCACTTGCCGCTAGAAAACTGTTGCCCATCGACCTTAATCTAAGCCTCAAAAGATCACGGTTATATTCGCTGTCATCAACAATTAAGATATTATATTTTTTTTTCATCATTTTTGGTTGTGTCGACTTATATTGGTCACAAAGGATATTTTTTAAAATGTATAATTAAGTATAGGCGATCAAACAAAATTTTTTGAAAATTAAAGAACAACGGCCATATAACTCTGACGGTTGGTGGAAAATTTATTGATTACACATTTTTTTATATTTATTTTTTAATTGAAAAGTTGCCAATCGTGTTTCAGAACGAGACAAAACAACTTTTTTCCCTTGTTCGTTAACTTTAGTAAGATGAGATAATTGTTCATTACGAGCAATTGCATTTTTAAGATTCACACACTTTTTAATCGCATCTAACTTTTTCTGCTGGTTTTTTGACGCCTTTAATTTATTTTTTTCCCGTTCATCGTGGTATTTCTTTAGTAATTTTTTTTGAGTGCCCAGTCGTTTTCTCTGCTTTTCTGCATCATGCTGCTGTGTCGGCCTGCTTTTCTTTATTTCAATTTCCTCAGATTGTTGATGATAAGGGCTACTGCCATAATGAACTTTTCCATCTTTATCCACCCATTTATAAACACCTGCCTGACTCGACAAAGTCACACCGCACAATATTAGAAAACTCGCAATTAATTGTACTATTTTCATGCTTGACTGCTTTTTCTGTTTTCAATAAATACAATGGCTTTTTCCATTCTCTTTAATGTTTTTTCTTTACCTATTAACTTCAATGTCACGTCTATTGATGGAGAAACACCACTGCCTGTCACTGCGACTCTTAATGGTTGTCCTAATTTACCAATGTTCATTTCAAACGATTCAGCAACGGCTAGAATAACCTGGTGAATTTTTTCATCAATCCATTCTTCCAAATCTTCCAAACGATTTTTTAACTCAATGAATGCATCCAAAATAACAGGACGTAAATGTTTTTTAGCCGCTTTTGCATCAAACTCATCAAAATCCTGAACAATAAATAAACTCTTTTCTGCCATATCTTTTAATGTTTTGGCTCGTTCCCGTTGAGCAACCACTACATCAGTTAATTCGGGAAGTTCTGCTGGGTCAACCTCAAACTGACCAAAAGCATGGGTTAAATAACGTGCAACATGTACTGGTTTTTGGTTCATGATGTACTGATGATTCAACCACAATAATTTTTCCTGATTAAAAGCCGATGCTGAATGATTCACATCAGCAATATCAAACAGGTCAATCATTTCATCAACGGAAAATACTTCCTGGTCACCATGAGACCACCCCAGTCTAACCAAATAATTTAATAACGCATCGGGTAAATAACCGTCTTCATGGTATTGCAGCACACTCACGGCACCATGACGTTTAGACAATCGTTGACCATCATCTCCTAAAATCATGGGCAAATGAGCATAAATAGGAGGTGTCCCACCCAATGCTTTGATGATATTAATTTGACGTGGTGTGTTATTTAAATGGTCATCACCTCGAACAACATGGGTAATTTCCATATCCATGTCATCAACCACCACTGAAAAATTATAGGTTGGTGTTCCATCCGACCGAGCAATGATTAAATCATCCAGTTCACTGTTTTGAAAAACAACTTTACCCCTGACCAAATCATCAACCACAACCGCTCCATCGGTTGGATTTTTAAAACGAATGACAGGCTCGACACCTTTTCTTACTTCATTTTTTCCTCTACAACGCCCATCATAACGAGGCTTTTGCTTCTGTGACATTTGCTGCTCACGCATTTGCTCCAGTTCATCTTTGGTACAATAACAGTAATAAGCTAAATCTTTTTCAATCAATTGATTGATCAAGCATTCATAACGATCAAACCGTTGAGTTTGGTAAAACGGACCTTCATCATAGTCCAGACCTAGCCAGGACATACCTTCCAAAATAGCGTTAATTGATTCTTCCGTTGAACGCTCACGATCAGTGTCTTCAATACGCAATACAAAACTACCACCATGTTTTCTTGCATAAAGCCATGAAAACAAAGCGGTTCTTGCGCCACCCACATGTAAATATCCCGTTGGACTGGGTGCAAATCGTGTTTTAATTTTCTTCATTTATCTTTTCCTTAAAAATCAATCTATTTTCTTGCCTAACAAAACAATGGCAGCAACAGGAATACTAAACCCAATTGCGGTAACAATGATCATCAACAGGCCTAATTCATCATATTGCTGTCGTTCTACCACAAATGTCATATTCAAGTATTTGGTAAACAAGCCCCCTGCCACTAATGCCAGATTCATTAATGATGCCATTAATGCAAACCAAGTGGCACGTTTTCCCGCAGGAGCATAAATCGCAATCAACGTCAGCATGGGAATCATACTCAATTGAGAGAAAGGCGACTCCAGAGCTGTGTCAACCAATGCAATGGTTCTTGCCCCAAAACCAAATTGAGCTTGTGTCCACTCATGTAAGCCAAAATATAGTCCCAAAATAGGCAATGCTAAAACAGCCGTAATAACCGTTATCCAAAACAAGACAAAGGTTACTTTTTTATGAGTAATGGCGCTACTGAACATCCACATTGCCAACATTGACAATCCCGCAGAAATTTGACCCAAGGTACCAAAAAATGCTTGATCAAATCCTAAAATATCAATCATCCACCACTGCTGACCTTCACCAACACTAGGCATGGCTCGAAAAATAAAAATAATAATGGCAGCAACCATGATCTGCTGACGAATTTTTTGGTCAAGTGATTCGGTTAACAATTTTAATAAGGTCACAATGGTCACAATGGAAACAATAAATATCAGCTCTTGGGCATAAGTCACCTCTAATGACCCCAACAGCAAAACCATTAAACCAAAAACCAAACCGCCGCCCATAATTCTCCAGTCAATCGGCTGTTTCTCAACGGTTTCAACATTAACCAGCAAAGCCCCCGTGACTGAAATAACAGGAATAATTAATGCGATTAAGAATATTTTATCGTAGGAGATACTTTGCGCTAGCCAGCCTGCCACACCTGCCACCGAAAAAACACCAAAAGATAATGCTAAACGCCCCAATATTTGAACCATACCCAAATCGGTATTGATTGCCATTTTGTCTCTTGGATTGCCATTTTCATCAGTTCTTGCAACAACCTCTGTACTGATTGCATCAGCAACCACATCCTGTAACACTGTACCGATGGTGATAATAATTTTAGCAACCAAAAAAGCCGTTTCAACCGCAATAAATGCCAACCATCCTGACGCAGCCCCAGACAACAAAATCAATCCACAAGCAACCAAACCTGCACCAATAAAAATGTAGATTTTTCGCTGAGAACCAAAGATGGTGACACAATCAACCAGCTGTCCAAAAACCATTTTTATGGTCCACGGCAAAGTCAGCCAAACACCGATGCTTGCCATATCTGCGGGTGTAAAACTCAAAGACTCTTTGATCCAGAATCGTTCAGCCACACTGGTCAAGCCCAATGCACCATAAGAGAAATACACCATCAGCAACGGCAAATACTTCACACGCATGGATTTGACAGGATTAATCAGTGCTGTTATTAAGTTTTCTTTGATGATTTCAAGTTGCATAACGATTCTTGATGATTATAAATCAATCCATTTTTGCAAAGTAGATATTACTGATTTTGCTTGGTCTTTACTGGATATATTAAATTTGGACTTTTGTGTATATTTACCATCACGTTTTTGATAGCGACGAATGGTGTATTTATCAGCACCATATTCTTCTTTCTTACGATCCCAGTCCTGATATCGGTACATCACGGTTGCCCAGGCACCTTTTGTTAATACTTCTTTATTCAGCTCTTTGATGGTTTCTATACCATTATCAGTGTAAGTGACGGTGAGGTCATCAACTGTTTCACTCATAATTAATCTCCTTAAAATTATTATTAAAAATAGCCTGAGCGCAAGTATACACTAACTAAGGAATGAAAATTAAATAACCTGGACATATTTCTTCCATCTTCACGTCATTTTCGATTGATTTTCAATCACAAAACCTCGTATTAGAGCAACTAATGCTACGGTTTTGCTTAATCAGATCAATCGAAACTTAACATAAAGCTGAAACCAATATTGTCCAGGTTATTTAATTTTCATCCCTAAAAGATATTTGGAGAGGATAGAGTATATAAGTAGCACCCGAGAACGGTGCTACTTAGTTTATAAGACAGGTAAATTTCTTAGATATAAAAAAAAATTGTACCCAACAATCGATTCACGCTAGAATTGGTCGGGGAAGTTATTTCGTGCCCACCCCTTACTTTAAATCAGCGACCATTTAGTGAAAAAATCCATGGAAAAAACATACGACCCCAAAAAAATCGAACAAATCTGGTATCAACAATGGGAACAAGCAGGTGACTTTGCCCCCAGTGGCACTGGAGATCCCTACTGCATCATGATCCCCCCACCCAATGTTACTGGTCGATTACACATGGGTCATGCTTTTCAAGATACCATCATGGATGCTCTCATCAGATTTAATCGCATGCAAGGTAACAACACGTTATGGCAAGCTGGGACAGATCATGCAGGCATCGCCACACAAATGGTGGTTGAAAGACAGTTAAATACCACAGGAAAAACCCGACATGACCTGGGGCGTGAGAAATTCACCGAAGAAATCTGGAAATGGAAAAAACAATCAGGTGACACCATTACCAAACAGCTGAGAAGAATGGGTTCATCACTCGACTGGTCCCGAGAACGTTTTACCATGGATGACGGGTTATCTGATGCCGTCAAAAAAGTTTTTATAGAATTATACCGAGAACAATTGATTTATCGTGGTAAACGTTTAGTCAACTGGGATCCTGTATTACACACTGCGGTTTCCGACCTTGAAGTCATTTCAACCGAAGAAGATGGTTTTTTATGGCATATAAAATACCCCGTTGAAAATCAAGCTGAACCACTGATCGTCGCAACCACTCGACCAGAAACCATGTTGGGAGATACCGCTGTTGCAGTGCATCCTGATGACAGTCGTTATCAACATCTCATCGGCAAACATGTTCTGCTACCACTCACTGACCGAAAAATCCCCATCATTGCCGATGACTATGTCGATATGGAATTTGGTACGGGTTGCGTAAAAATCACCCCTGCCCATGATTTTAATGACTATGAAATGGGGCTAAGACACAAACTGGAAGTCATCAACGTCCTCACCATTGATGCTTGCATGAATGACGATGTTACTGAAGCCTATCGTGGACTTGACCGTTATGTGGCTCGTCAAAAAATCATTGATGATCTCAACCATGCCAATTTAATTGAAAAAATTGATGCACACAAACTCATGGTTCCCAGAGGAGATCGCTCAAACTCCGTCATTGAACCATTTTTAACCGATCAATGGTATGTCAAAGTTCAACCTTTGGCAGATGAAGCCATTAAAGCAGTCAAAGATAAAAAAATACGTTTTGTTCCCGCCAACTGGGAAAAAACCTATTTTGAATGGATGAATAATATTCAGGATTGGTGTATCAGCCGACAAATTTGGTGGGGACATAGAATCCCAGCCTGGTACGATGACCAAGGAAACACTTATGTTGGTTATGATGAAGCAGACATCAGACAACATTACCAATTAAGTGATGAGCTGCAACTGACACAAGACAACGATGTCTTAGACACCTGGTTTTCATCTGCTTTATGGCCTTTTTCTACCTTGGGCTGGCCTGAAAAAACACAATCGCTACAAACATTTTATCCCACCAGTGTTTTGGTAACAGGCTTTGACATTATATTCTTTTGGGTTGCACGAATGATTATGATGGGATTGAAATTCATGGATGATGTACCTTTCCGTGAAATCTATATCCATGGACTCATTCGAGATTCCCATGGGCAGAAAATGTCTAAATCAAAAGGCAATGTACTTGACCCCATAGATCTGATTGACGGTATTGAACTAGAGGCCTTGGTCACCAAACGAGTCAATGGTCTAATGCAACCCAGTATGGCGCCTAAGATTGAAAAAGCCACCCGCAAAGAATTTGCTGATGGCATACCTGCCTTTGGTACTGATGCACTGAGATTTACCTTTGCAGCCCTCGCTTCAACAGGCAGAGACATTAAGTTTGATATGAAACGTATTGAAGGTTATCGAAATTTCTGTAACAAACTATGGAATGCCGCTCGTTACGTTTTAATGAACACCACAGACCAAGACAATGGGCTTGATCAACAAGCCATTGAATATAGCACTGCGGATCTTTGGATACTTTCACGTTTGCATCAGGTTACTGATGAAACCAACAAACAAATCAAACAATACCGTTTTGATTTAATGGCTCATGCTATTTATGATTTTACCTGGAATGAATATTGTGACTGGTATTTGGAATTATCCAAACCAATCTTACAAAACACAGACACATCACCTGCCTTACAACGAGGTACACGACAAACATTACTCACCGTTTTAGAAACCATTTTACGTTTAGCCCATCCAATCATTCCATTTATTACAGAAGAAATTTGGCAACAAATTGCATCTTTGACGGGCAAACAAGGCAATACCATCCAACACCAACCCTATCCCATCGTAGACACATCAAAAATTAATACCGATGCCATCAGCGAAGTTAACTGGATGATGGAATTTATCATTCGGGTCAGGCGTATTCGAGGTGAAATGAATATCTCACCAGGCAAATCATTGCCTGTTTTATTACAAGATGGTTTAGAACAAGATTCTGAGTATCTCGCACGCCATAAACCACTAATCCAGTCATTGGGAAAAATTGAAACAATCACTTGGCTAAATAAAGATGAACAAGCACCTGAATCAGCCACTGCCATGTTGGGTCAAATGAAAATATTAATCCCAATGGCAGGATTAATTGATAAAGACGCAGAACAAAAACGTCTCATCAAAGAAATTACAAAAGTAACAAAAGACCTTGAACGAACCAAAAACAAATTAGGCAATGCTAACTTTATCGATAAAGCACCTGCCGCAGTTGTCGAAAAAGAAAATCAACGTCTCAATGATTTTGAAACGTCTATCGAACAATTGAATAATCAATTGAATAAGATAAAAACTTTATAAGGAACGGGCACGCAATGAATAAACTACCCATATTGCGTAGAAACGTTACCTGTCTTTGTTTGTTACAAAAATAGGCATATAAGTAGGTGACCATAATTATATTAACATTTTCACTCAATATTTTCTGCCCTTTGGCACTACTACTCTGACCGAATAGATCTCTATGCAATCAGAGTAGTAACACCAAAGATCAAAAAATCTTGAGCGAAAATTTTGTTAAGATAATTATGGCCACCTTCTTAAGACCCAAATAAGCAAAGTTTACTTATTTAAATTTTTATTCAATTAATCTTTTTTAATTAAATTTTGTCTGCTATAGTGCGGTGGTTTAATAAATTTTGTTGGTAAAAATAAAGCGTATTAAAAAGGCAATTAAATGCATAAAACAATTCAGAAAATCCTTCTACTTTCCTTGATATTGATTAATTTCCCTGCACTGACTTACGATACAACAACTTCCAAGACACCTACAGAACAAACAATAATCAAGCTTGCACAACCAATATCTGCAAATCAGGCGATGAAAAAAAACATCAATATTGATTTACTTTTAGCTGAAAA
>JABHHM010000079.1 GCA_018671575.1 Methylococcales bacterium
ATTAATGATTCTAACCGACCTCGAATTAGGCGTGCTAACACAGGTGATTTACCTCCTGTGGAAGTGGCAATGATGACGGGTGAACGATCAATAATTGATGGCATGATAAAGCTACATAAGCTAGGGTTGTCAACCACATTAACAGGAATAAAGTGTTTTTTTGCCGCCATGGAGAGTGACTGGTTTAATTCAGCGTTGTTTGTGGCTGCAATGACCAGACAAACACCATCAAGGTCTTGCTCGTTATATTCTCTGAGTGAAACCTCTATTTTCTTGTTTTGTTTCCATTCTTCAAGTTTTGCTGAAATATTAAGTGCGATGACTTTGACTTGAGCATTGGCTTTTAACAGTAAGGATACTTTTCGTGTTGCCACTTCTCCACCACCAACAACGAGGCAGTTTTGTTTTTTAATGTCTAAAAATATTGGTAAATAATCCATAATATTAACCTTGTTTTCTGGCAACCAGGTGGGTCATGGTTGCTTCTGGGTTTTTAGGGAGGGGTCTGCCGATACTTATTCCAACGGCTCCACCAATGGTAGGGTTTGTTAGCGCTATCATTAAAATTCGATGAAATTCCTTAATGGCTGTTTGATGATCAAAAATATGATGCAATGCCTGATACCATAATACCATATCTATCGATTGATCAGGAATATCCATTTTAGGCAACTTGCAATAAATAAACTATCCATCTTACATGCACCCTAAGGGCATAAAGCTCTTTGAATTATTTTTTTACCTCAAAAATAGTTATGTAGACGACTACACACCTGTTTTCGTGACATCATATTCTCATTGTTATGTGCGTGCTATAATATTAATAAAAAACCCACAATCCAAATTTTGAGACAATTTAATGACACAATTTACCGAGTATCCATCCTTTAATGCGTTAACTGAGCATTTTAGTCGCATTAATCAAATTCATTTGCGAACACATTTTGCACAAAACCCGTCTCGTTGTAATCAATTTTCTATTGAGTTTAACAACTTTCTATTTGATTATTCAAAAAACCACATCACACAAGAGACCATTGATTTATTATTAAAATTTGCCGAAGAAATAGAATTAAAGTCATTGATTGAGAAAATGTTTTCAGGTGAAAAAATCAATTTTACTGAAAATAGAGCCGTTTTACATACCGCATTGCGGAATCAGTCAGATCGACCCGTGATGGTTGATGGTCAGGATGTAATGCCTGGGATTAAATCCGTGCTTGATCGTATGCGAACTTTTACAGACAAAGTTAGGAATGGACATTGGAAAGGTTTTTCTGGAAAAGCGATTACAGACATTGTGAATATTGGAATTGGTGGATCAGATTTGGGTCCATACATGGTAACAGAAGCACTAAAACCATTTAATCAAGATGGGCTGAATATTCATTTTGTTTCTAATATTGATGGTTCTCAATTAACCGATGTGGTTGAAAAGCTCAACCAGGAAACCGTTTTATTTGTCATTGCTTCCAAAACATTTACCACTCAAGAAACGATGACCAATGCCAATAGTGCAAAAAAATGGCTTTGTCGTTCAATGAATCATGCTGACATTGTTAATCATTTTGTGGCGGTATCAACCAATGCAGAAGCCGTGGTTGAGTTTGGTATTGATGCTGAAAATATGTTTGAATTTTGGGATTGGGTTGGTGGTCGTTTTTCATTGTGGTCATCGATTGGTTTGCCAATTGCGTTGTACATCGGTATGGATCGGTTTGATGAGTTGCTTGATGGGGCTTTTCAAATGGATGAGCATTTTAGAAATGTCAATTTTGCCAATAATATTCCTGTGATTATGGGATTATTGGGTTTTTGGTATAATCATTTTTTTCAGTGCAAATCTCATGCAATTTTACCTTATGATCAACATTTACATCGATTTCCCGCCTATTTACAACAAGCGGAAATGGAAAGTAACGGTAAATCAGTGAATCGTGATGGTCAAGTCATTGATTATTCAACCTGTCCCGTTATTTGGGGTGAGTCTGGAACCAATGGTCAGCATGCGTTTTATCAGTTATTGCATCAGGGAACACATATGATTCCTGCTGATTTTATTTTGCCAGTTAAACCGTATCATGACTTGCAACAACATCACGATATACTCACTGCAAACTGTATCGCACAGACCGAAGCATTGATGATGGGGAAAACAAAAGATGAGGTTAGGCAAGAATTGGAATCATCAGGGGTAGATGAAGCAAGTATTAATCATTTGTCACCACATAAAGTTTTTAAAGGTAACAAACCCACCAATACTATTTTATTTGACCAATTAACGCCGCGTAATTTAGGTTCTTTAATTGCAATGTATGAACATAAAATAACGGTACAAGGTTGTTTGTGGGGGATTAACTCATTTGATCAGTGGGGGGTTGAATTGGGTAAGCAACTGGCAAAACAGGTGTTGGTTGATATTGATTCAGAAACCATGACAGGACAACATGATGGTTCAACTCAGCAGTTGATAGCATTTTATAAAAAGTATAAATAATAAAGGGTTTTAAATGAGTGATATTGTCGAAATTGACTACCAATTTAATTTTATCAATGGATTAAAAATCAATATTCCATTGAAAATTGATGATAAAACAGCGCAAACGGTCGTTAAACATCCTGATGACTTGCCGAAATGGACAGCATTAGAATTTAATCAATGCAAAAATTGTCCATTAACCACTGCACAACAAGCAAATTGTCCTTTGGCTGTTCAGTTGCTTAATATTGTTGAAAATTTTAATCAAGTACAATCCACTGATGAAGTGAATCTTGAGGTGACCACTCCATCAAGAAAAATCATTGCAAAAACCACGGCACAAAATTCAGTCAGTTCTTTGATGGGATTGATTATGGCAACCAGCGGTTGTCCTCATACTTCATTTTTCAGACCCATGGCTCGGTTTCATTTGCCTTTAGCTGAAATTGAAGAAACCATTTATCGGGCAACTTCAAATTATTTATTATCACAATACTTTAAATTTAAAAAAGGCAAAGAAGTTAGTTTTGAAATGGATGGCCTGGTGGCGGTTTATGAGAATATGCAAATCATCAATCAAGGCATGGCGAAACGATTGAAAGTTGCCTGCAAAGAAGATTCTTCTGTTAATGCGGTGATTATTTTGGATATGTTTGCTCAAAATTTATCCATACTGATTGAGGAATCATTGGAAGAAATTGAAAATTTATATGATTCATATTTGGAGTTGGGATGAGTTATTTCGTGCTTGTTCCTTATTGTGTTGATTTTTTATGATTAAAAATTAGCTCATCAGAGGGGGTATGCTCTTGTTGTAAAGAGGTATAAATAAATCCCCCTATTTATTATAAAATTCAATAATTTTTTCAGCTGTTTCATGTAACTCTTTAGTTTTCATTTCTAGTCTTTGAGTGTTGTTCTGTTTGAGCTGTGCTTCAATTTCTCCTGCAATTAGGCTTAATTTTTTAAATTCAAAATTACCCGCAGTGCCTTTCAGTGAATGTGCATGAAACTGGAGGTCTTCATAATTTTTAGTGGATAATGCGAGGTCAATATTCTTTAGCGTTTTTGGAATACGTCCTAGAAATTTCATGATTAATGCCAGCATTTCAGGGTCATCAGAATGGTCTTTGATTTTATTGTCTTTTTCATTGTGAGTTGATGATGTAGCTCTTTCATCTGTATTAATGCTCAAATTGGTGGTTGGTTGGATAAAACTATCAATGATTTTGAAAAACTTTTTGCGATCAATCGGTTTGGATAACCAGTCTGTACAACCAGATTCCTTGTATTTAGAAATATCGGATTGATGAATATTGGCTGTTAATGCAACAATGGGTATTTTGTATCCTGAAGAACGCAATTTTTCAGTGGCTTCGGTGCCACTCATGACTGGCATTTGCATGTCCATTAGAATAAGGTCATAGTCATTTTTAAGGGCTTTATCCAATGCGAGTTTGCCATTTTCAACAATGTCCAATTTGATTTTTTTCTTTTTCAGTAAGAGTCTCACAATATTCTGATTGTCAATATTGTCTTCCGCATAGAGAATTTTTCCTTCTTTTTGCGGTAGCTGTGACGGTGCTTTATTGTTTGCACTGTCTGGAGAATCAGACTGAAGATAGGCGTGAATAATCTGATAGAGTTGTTGTCGATTGATAGGTTTGGATATGTGTCCATTGCAACCAGCCTGTAAATAGGTCTCAATTTCTGAAGTCATAACATTGGCTGTTAAGGTGACAATTGGTTTTTTATAAGAGGCACTTCTCAATAGCTTGGTGGCTTCTAATCCACCCATAATGGGCATTTGAATGTCCATTAGCAATAAATCAAATTCTTCAGATAAGGCTTTGTCAACGGCTTCTCTGCCATTATTGACAATGCTGAGTGTCGCTCCTGTTTTGCTGATCAGTAAAGAAATTAAATGCTGATTATCAGGGTTGTCTTCCGCTAATAAAATTTTCCCACTGACAGAACATGGTTTTGCATTACAATTGACATCTTTGGTTGGAATGGTCGTCAATTCAGCTTTTGACATCATAATGGATGAATTTTCAAGTGCACCTGTTGCAATACTGATGTTGAATTGGCTACCCTGACTTATATTACTTTCAACGTTAATTGTACCACCCAACATTTCTGCTAACTGAATTGAAATGTATAGACCTAGTCCGCTTCCACCATAATGTCGGGCAATAGATGAGTCTGCTTGAGAAAATGGCTGGAATAACTTGTCGATTTGTTGTTGGGTCATGCCAATGCCAGTATCTTTGATGGAAAAAACAATCAATTGATCTTTAGCGTTGTAATTTAATTCTAGCGAAATTTTTCCAGTGTCAGTAAATTTAATCGCATTACTGGTGATATTTAACAGTATTTGTTTAAGTCGGGTTGGGTCGCTATGAATGATGCTGGGCAAAGGAAAATTTAAATTGATTTCATGTTGGATCTTCTTTTCTCTGGCTAAGGCAGTGGTGATGGTTTCCAGATCATACAATAACTGAGTGGGGGAAAATGGGATTTTTTCTAATTCAAGGCGTCCCATTTCAATTTTTGACATATCAAGAATTTCATTGACCACATGCAATAAATGATTGCCATTTTTAATGATGGCATCAACCAGTGTGCTTTTTTGTTGGACATCATATTCTGGGTCTTTAATTGATTCTGCAAAACCTATAACGGCTGTCAGGGGTGTTCTGATTTCATGACTCATGTTGGATAAAAATAGTATCTGAGATTCACAGGATTTGCGTGCCTGATCTCTTTCTTCGATGGGTTTTTCTGTACTTTCTGCGACCAGTATTTCAAGGTTTTCAATAAGTTCTTTGTGTCTTTTTGTGCTGGTCTTATGGCGTATGTCGGCAAGTTCTAACTGTTTTTTGACATCAATATGTTCTTGTATTAATTCATTGATGATGGTGACAGGAGCTGATAGTTCGCTACAGACTCCAGAGTCAATAATGGAGGATTCAAAAGGCGGGCTCCATAATGAGTGGTGAATATCATTCATGGCTTGTAAGCCTTTTTTAATGTGAATGATGATTAATGTAAGCGCAACAATAAAGGATAAAATAATTAAGAGAATTGAATAATTACGATATTCGGTCAGTTGTTGATTTGCCACTTTTAAATGGGCAATGTTTTTTTTAAAGTGGTCGCCATTTTCTGCCAATGAGGTCATTAGCTCAATATTATTGTCAATTCCAAGTTGTGTTTGAACAGAAATGATAGAAACAGATATCATCAATAAAATAGTGAAAATAATCGAAATAGTGAGTCGAATAGATAATTTTGGAATAGGCATTGAATATAATTTTTAAAATATTTGGTTTTCTTAAAAAATGGGTTAGAATTCAGTTATAAGTAGGTGAGCATAATTATCTTAACAAAATTTTCGCTCAAGATTTTTTGACCTTTGGTGTTACTGCTCTGATTGCATAGAGGTCTATTCGGTCAGAGTAGTAGTGCCAAAGGGCGGAAAATATTGAGTGAAAATATTAATATAATTATGGTCACCTACTTAGAGGTCAGGCAAACATACATTAGTAATAATAGTCTAAAATAACAAAACAAAATATTAAGAGAAATCAATATGACTGAAAGTGATTCAAATTCTATTCTTGTGGTTGATGATATAGAAGAAAACTGTGATTTGCTTGAGCTTAAGCTGAAAAGGAATGGTTATCAGGTTTCTATTGCCAACAATGGGCAAGAAGCTTTAGATACACTGGCAGAAAAACACATTGATTTGTTGCTATTAGATATTACCATGCCTGTAATGGATGGTGTGGATGTTCTGAAAAGAATTAAACAAGATGAAAAATATTCAAAAATACCCATTATCATGTTGACTGCTGCGGGAGAGCCAAAAACAGTATTGAAATGTTTGCGTTTAGGCGCAATGGGGTATGTAACCAAACCTTCCGATATGGACGAAGTTTTGAAAACTATTGCTAATTGCCTGCAAGAAAGTTAGGGATGAAAATTAAATAACCTGGACAATATTGGTTTCAGGTTTATGTTAGTTTCGATTGATCTGATTGAACAAAACCGCTGCACTAGGAGGCTGTCCGAAAACTCATCTTTCCGCCAACTCTGCGTTAAAAATGGTCTCAAAATGCTCATTTACACACGTAAACTGCGCTTTTTCGACAATTTTATG
>JABHHM010000181.1 GCA_018671575.1 Methylococcales bacterium
AATTCCAAGACTACTGTCATCATAAAAATCAAATATCTTTTGGTCAATATCAGTAGAGAACGCTGATCCCCACCAATTTTTTGTAGCGTCTTTTTTATCTGAGTTATTATTGACCATGTTAAAGCCACCGTTATTAAAGATATTGTTATTGTTTACCAAACTAGAGCCACTATGCTTGATACCATCGCCAGTATTGTTGGCAATGATGTTGAATGAAAGAGAAAATGTTGACCCGACAGAATTACGAGAAATACCCGTTACATTTTCAGTTATTGTACAATATTTTACTGAACCTCCTCCTCCACTTAAAGCAACATTTGTATGTTTTCTAAAAGTACTAAAATAAACAGAAATTCTTTGTGTTGAATTCAAACCAAATTGATTATCCACAAATTTTGAATAAGCTATGATTTTATCAGCACTCTTAATCACTGTGTTATTATTTATAAAAACAGAACGATACATCAATTGATCCCATCCACTGTAATTACTTGAAGCTGTACTATTGTTATCAAACACAGAGTCATATATTTCTACTGGGCCACCACTATTACAACATTCTACAGATACACCGCCAGATGAATAAGATAATTCCACATATTGAAATATACCGCTTCCACCCAACTGATTTCTAATCGAAACTCCACTCCACGCCCCTTTAGACGCACTTGACGGATCTTTAGCCGTAAAAACAATCGGCTTCGACACCGTACCAACAGCAGTTAATGCACCTCGAATCTCAAGTGACGTTGATGCTTCGAAACGGATATGAACACCTGCTTCAATCACCAAATTATTATCTGCCGCCAACACATAGTCACTGGTTACAAGATAGGGACTATTTGCTAATGACAGAGTGGTATTTGTTGCCGCACCACCACTTAATTCCGTTACTGAAACGGCTCCAGTAGTAATGTTTGTAGATTGTAAAAATGATGATTCAGCGATATTATTAAAAGCCTTGATGCGATAGTGATAAGTTTTATTTTCAGAAACCATGTCATCACGGTAGGATGTCACGTTCGCATTTAAACGGGTAATTTCTGAAAAATTATTTCCGCCATCAGCACTTCTTTCTACAACAAAACCATCCTCATTGCTTGAATTATCAGACCAAGATAAATCAACAGTCCAGCCATTTACATCAGATACCGTTAAATTTGTAGGTGAATTTGGCACTGAACTGAATGATACGGTAGAAACACTTTCTTCACTGGTATAATCTGAAATATTAGTCGTTAAATATGAAGTATAAGTATAAAGCTTGTAGAAATAGGTAGTATTCGGTGAAAGTCCAGTATCTTCATAGCTCGTTTCATCAACAGGTACGCTACCAATGACTGAATAGATTCCTGTTGCACCCACTTTTCTCGCAACAGCAATACCAACAGCTTTGCCAAATTCAGCATTACTAATTCCTGGTGAAATCCAAGATAATGTTACCCGATTTGATGTATCGGAAGAAAGCGTGAGAGATGTAGGTGGCAATATAGTCTTGACGCTAATCGCTACTTCATCGGTTGAACTTGAAAAATCATTATCCGTTGCCGTTAACCTAAAAACCAAATCACCTGCAACTGTTGGTGTAGTAAAGGATGGATTTGGGTCGTCACTAGTACCACTCAAAGTCACCGATTCACCAGAAATCTGTGACCATGAAAAAGACTCAATGGCTCCATTGCTGTCTGTAGCTGAACCCTCCAAAGCAACGCTCGAAGAAATTAATACATTCTTATCCAAACCCGCATTAGCAACGGGTGCAACATTGACAAAAATGGTTGTAACTCCCGTTGAACTTCCTCCTCTATCATCAACAACAGTCACTTTAAATGTTAGATTACCAATGGTATTCGGTGCAGTAAAAACAGGGTTAGCAACAGATGAGTCGTTCAATGTTACGCTAGCTCCTGATGTTTGCTCCCAATTGATTGAACTAATTTTACCATCTTCATCCGTAAAGTCTGAAAATGTATTGATAGTATGTATTTGCCCCATGATGGCAACGGCATCATATTCATCATTACTTTTGGTGGTTGTACTGCTTGCAGTAGTAGACGTAGACGCCGAAAAAGAAGGCAACTTATTGGTGACTTCCGCCAATACCAGCTCTCCCGCATCGGTCACGGTATCTTTGGTGACACTGAGATTTGTTCTTTCACCTTGAAATATCACGGTTTCATTGACATTCAAACCTTTTAAAGTGACTTTTCGATTACTGCCAACAGGTACATTATTGATAGTACCTTTTCTATTGGAAGCCGTAAAATCTTGTTGCATGGTGGTCAAGCCATCACCAGTGACAATGGCTCGCATGGTGACAACATCGGTTGGTAAAGTCACTGCTTTAGATATGTTTTGGATCGACGTTTGTTGCCAAACCACTTTAACCGCAATTGAACCTGTATTTCCCACTGATTGTGATGTTGATGATGTTTCGGATGATTTCCCCTTGCATCCTGCCAATACAATCAACGAGCTAATTAAACCCAAACACAATATTTTTTTAATTGAATTTTTCATTATTAATTCACCACGTTAAGTTGATTTGTCCATCACCTGAAGAACTGCTATCCGTTGAAGTAGTCGTGCCACTGCTGGTACTTCCACCATCATCACCTCCACCACCGCCACCTCCTCCAGCAGCGGCAAGAACCAGCACTGTCAAACCACCCACAACCCACATCCAGGTCGGAATACCATCATCTTTCATTTCATCTTTGAGTGGAATGGATAATCGAATAGTGTCCACTGATTTTATTTGCACGTAACGTTGGATGTTTTTTTTAAATTCCTTATTTTTTAATTCTATTTTTCTGGAGCCAAATGGAATTTTATAACTGGCATCTTTTTCCAATAACACCCCCTTGTTTTCACCATCAATAAAAAGTCGGGTATTTTTTTCAAAAGGCGTTATTTTCACGGTTAACAGTCCCATTTTTGGAATCATATCGAAATTAATGGTTGAGGTTTGATCGGCTGTAATCCTGAAATTATTTTTCATTTGAAGACGATAACCAGACTTTTCAGCCGTAATGGAATAATTGCCTGGTAAAAGTTGAAGTGTTTCTGGCTGGTTTGCTTTCAATATTTTTGTTGCCACTAAAACTTTTAATGGATCATAAAACTTTATTTTGGTTCCTTTAATCAATGAACTGATCACCACTGAACCTTTTTTGTTTTCACCCAATACAATTCTTTTTAATGTCTCGGCAACATTGGTTTCGGTGCAATTGAGACAGTCATCTTTGCCTGGCAATACAATTTCACCTGTTGTTACATTTTTGATTTGAACAATGAGTTGATAATTTTTCTTGGTTTTAAGGACAGATTCCTGACCAGACATATTGACTGCCGCCGCCATGACAAATTTTGAATTAAATGCATTGGCAAGTTGTGTAATACATTCATTGGATGACAAACAATCAGTAATTGACAATGAAGCCGTGATTGTTTTTATTTTATCCATGACCTGCTGACCACTGAAAACACGATAATCATTACTAAGGGTGGTTAACAGTGTGGATTGATAATTTGCAATGGCTGATTCTGATAGGGATCGACCTTTAACAGGCATCAATACCAGTTTTTCTTTAATCGACTGATTAAAGAAGAAGTCTGATTTTAAATTGGATAAACGGTAAGGATCTTGGCGGTCATTACTGGCTTTACCCACTGCTTGACTGACACGGTTGAACACCTGATCTATGGTGATATTTTCCTGTTCGATGAACTGGATCAACTGCTCTGTAAATAAACCGTTATTACCCGAACCATCACTAGCCACCCCGCCAGGTTGAGCAGAAAACGCCACAAAACTGCCTTTGCTCATGTGCTGAATTTCAGCCAAACCTTTTTTAAAACTGCGAAAACTTCGCTGAAAAGGATTGTCCCGACAAGCATCCAGAATCACAATATTGCTTTTTAAGTTTTTGCTTTCAACGGCGGCAAAAATCTCATCCATTAAAAAAGCTCTGGATTTCACTTGATACTCTGCGGAGATATTTGACTGCACGGGAATCAAGTAGTTTTTACCCTCAACCTGCATTCCATGACCCGCAAAATAAAACAAACCTGTGCCATTTTCTGTTAATTTTTCATGAAAACATTGAACCGATGCCATCATTTCTTCATGGGTAACATCATGCAATTCGATGACATTGAAGCCCAGTCGTCTCAAACTACTGGATACTGCTACGGCATCATTGATTGGGTTTTTGAGTTTTCCCAAGGCGTAATTGGCATTACCGATGATGAGCGCCAGCTTATCATTGCCTTGCAAACCTGCACACAAATCTTGTTTGATAAATATTGATCTATTTTCACTGTGGGCATTTTGCCAAAAACCTAAAGACAATAGGCAAAATAATAAAAAACAGGTTATTTTAGATTGAAGTGATTGTGAGAAATATTTTGTTGTTTTTGCAGAAAAAACTAATAGACTATTACTGTGCTGTGCTGTGCTGTGCTGTGCTGTGCATAATTTTAAGACCTTAAATTAACTTCAACAATGTTTTTAATAGTATAGCAACTGATGAAATTTATGTAGAATAATTGCTTTCTCTATTCAGACTTACTTTTCAACCATACCTGAAACTCACCCAATGACGAAACCTTAATTGCTTTTCTAAGCATCTCTTTTAGCTTAGCCAAATCAGTTTCTTGATTAACCTGAATAATTAAGTCTTTGGGTGCTGAGATATCAAGATTAATTTCAAGAGCCTCTATAGCTGCTTCTCGGGAGCTTTGCAGTAGACCTATCTGAATTCCATCTTGCCTTCCAAATCTTTCCGCACTTGTTACATATTGCATTGCCTTTTCCTTCTCAAATTCACTTAACTCTCGCAAAAACTTTTTTTCCAGATTTTCAGGTAATGCTAAAATCCAGTCGATGAAAGTATAAAGTTCAAGGATATCCTGCTTGCTATAATTTCTTTCGTAAAGTCTTTTTGTCAGGCTAAATTTCCAGTCCTTTCGCTCTAAGTCATCTTTTAACAACTTTGCCTTTAACTGAGCCATTACAATGATAGCAAATGGATTATTGTTACTTTCAATTTTAGCCCAATCCCGAACATAATCCAATAACTTGATAATTGGGAACTTAAAACTCAACTCACAACCCCAAATTGCTTTTTTGTATTGATTGGGTCTATAGCTTTTTTCATCGTCACATAAAATCACCAAACTGGCAACTTCTACATTATATTGCTCCCAGATTCGATGACGGTAAACATAGATTCTTTCTGAAAAATTACTGACTCGTGAGGATTGAACCTCAATGTGAATTAAAACCCAAATGGTATCGCCATTTTTCAACCAAACTTTAACCAATTTATCAGCATATCGATTGCCAATTTCAGCATCACGAGTAATTCTTTTTAAGTCTTTATCCAAAAACTCATAACCTTTAGACCAGTCAATATCATTATTAATATCTGGAAAAAAGAAGTTCATAAAGTCAGGAAAGAATTTTTCTATTGCCTGTTTCCAAGGACTGTCATAATCATTTTGCATATTTTGTTTCATGTGTAATTTTCAAATGAATATAATGTCCTAACGGACAAAATGGTATTATTATAAATTTGCAACTAAATATTAAACTTTGTTTTTCCTATCATTAACATTATGACAACACCTTCATCGCCCAGTTAATCTGCTGAAATTTTTCATGGCAGCCTCCCCTATCTGGATGATATTTCATCGCTAATCGCCGATATTGTTGTTTTATTTCAATTAAATCAGCTGGCTCCTGAAGCTCCAGTACATTCAACGCATCCTGGCGTTTATCAAAAACCTTAATCTTAAGCCAAAAATTGTTAAGCATTGAATTCAACTCATCTTCGGTCGTATCTTTAAGGTTTGATAAGTCGAGATAGTAATAACTCAGTTTATCTGGTGAAGACAATTGTTGATCAGAACAACGCTGAATAAATGGACGTAAAATAATACACAAAGGATTAATTTCTAACTCGGCTTCCTGCTTTTCCCGTAAATCCATTCTAATAAGATAAAGCAAATGAAACAGTATAAAATGCTTATGAAAAAGTTGCATCTGATCTTTAAATACCGCTTTTCCAAAACCAGAATAACCCTCATCCTCTAATTTTTTAAACAAATCAAATTCACTGATACCTTCAGAATGAGTTATTAATAACTGATAAATAATGGGTTTTAGTTGATTTAATTGCTGTTTGATTGATTTCAATTGATTACTTCAAATTTTTTTTCAAATATCGTGTTAATTTTTCTATGAAGAGCTATATTTTATGCATGTAAACACAAGTATTATTCCTGTAATGAAATAATATTAATGATTTAATTATTAGCAGGTTAAACTACATTTTTACAACATTTATGTGATTTTTCTTTTACCTCTCCAAAACTAATAAAGAATTGCTATTCTGTCACATATTAATAAATTTAGAGACATTGTATGTTAAAAAACTCATGGAAATTAATTACGTTCATCGCCTATTCAGCGATTATGTCAGGTATTATCTTCATATTTTGGCAGCAATCTAATCCAACTGAAAACTCTTTCTTAAAAAGCTCGAATAACGCCTCAATACAATTATTATGGCAACATGTACTAAACGAAAAAAGACAAAAATTGAATCGTGTTATTGATGAACTCACGCTGAACAAACAAATTGAAAACCTATTATTAAATAACAATTCCAGTGAATTAAAAATAAAATTAGACCAAATTAAACGTGTCATTACCCTTATTAGCCCAGATATCAACATCATGATTTCTGATGCCTCTGACAAACCTGTGTATTCATCACAAAAAGGACTGCCACTTAAAATCAAACCTTTAATCAAACAAGAAATATTACAGGCATCCAATGGACAGTTGCTTCAGGTACAACTCAAACAAATTTATAACAGAAAGAATTTAGTTGGTAATATTTTTGCTTACATTGATTTAAAGAAAACCACTGATCAATTGAATGCCACACTAACATCAACTGATAAATCAGGGATACAGGGTATCTTTTGGAGATGGCCAAATGGTGACTGGGCCAATAAATATCATTCTGCTGTACCCCTTAGCTTAGTTAAAGGAATTCCCGTTAATACAGACAATAAAACCTTTTTCCATGAAATCAACAGCGTTATTTATAGCATCACTCAACACACCATATTAACAAATACTAAAAAACCATTAATCCAATCATTATTGGTTGTGGAAATAGGTCCGACTAAATTACTTAAGGGCACCCAGTGGCCACTCTATCTATCCATTATTGCCTTCATGTTCACATTATTAGCAATCGGTATTGCCTTACACGGACACTATGACCAATTTAAACAAAAACAAGCCATCAATAAGTTGGCAATAGAATGTAATAAAATCGCAGAAACATCTGGTTTAATTAATTTTAATGAAAATATACCTGAAAACTTAACGGTATTATCAACCGCATTGGATAATATTGCCTCTCAGTATAAAAATAAAACTGATGAAATCATGCAATTACAGGAACCCTCTGAGAATTTGAATGACTTTCTCGAAAGATCAAGAACTTTACAAGATGCTGTTGAACTGGTTGCTCAAGGTGACCTACAAGTCAGCATCAATATATCTGATGATGAAGACGAATTATCAAACCTAGAGTCTTCAATCGTCAGCATGTTAAGTAGTTTAATTGATCTAATCAATAAAATTCAACAAGCCAGTATGCAAGTGACGTCCTCTATCACACAGATTGATGAATCAACCAAAGAAGAATCTGATAGAGTTTCACAACAAGTCATTCACTTTAAAGAAATTTCTGAAAATGTTGAAGACATTGTTGGTGCATCTGACAAAATGCTGTTAACCATGAACAATGTTGATACCGTTATTCAAGACATGGCATCAGCGGCACAAACAGGACAAGAAGCACTATCATTGATGGACCAATCCATGCGATCAATGATCAATGCCACAGAGTCAATCCATGCAAAACTGGCTGTCATCAGCGAAAAAACCAGCAATATTAACATGGTGGTAACAACCATCACAAAAATTGCAGACCACACCAATTTATTATCACTTAATGCCGCCATTGAAGCAGAAAAAGCAGGTAAATATGGCATGGGATTTTCCGTGGTAGCTGATGAAATCAGACGATTAGCCAATCAAACAGCCATTGCCAACTTCGATATAGAAAAAATGGTGGCTGATATGATTGAATCTGTTGCTGAAGGTGTTCATGAAATGAACATCTTTTCAGAGGAAGTCAGTTCTGGTGTGAAAAATATTGAACAAGTCAGTTCTCAATTTGCCATCATTATCGAACAAGTCTCTTCATTTTCATGGTTTACCGAAATTCATGAAGATATGGAATCTCAGTCTGATTCTACAAAACAAATCAGTACCGCTATTTTTCAATTGGCAAAATACATTCAGCAAACTAAAAAATCATTTGATAAAACCAAAGAAACTGTGCTTGATCTTGAGGATGCAACTAGAATCTTAACCGAAGTTGTTACTCAATTTAAAGTTGAGGACAAGGGAGTTGAGTGGTTATAGGTCAATCGCTTAGCTCTTGAAAAAACCACGAATGAACACATATTTGACTGAATAGAAATTAAATTATTTTAACATTTTCAGACATTTTTCCTCCCCTTAGACACTACGACTTTGACCGAATAGACTTCTATGCAATCAGAGTCATAACACCTAAGGCAACTCGCAACAAATAAACTACCCATCTTACTTGCACCCAAAGGGCATAAAACTCTTTTGTCTGTCTTCTTTGCCACAAAAATAGTTATGTAGAACGACTACACGCCTATTTTTATAACAAAAAAGACAAACAAAA
>JABHHM010000358.1 GCA_018671575.1 Methylococcales bacterium
TGGGAAATTTGGGGCGCTTTATTATATGGCGGTAAACTCGTTATTGTGCCTTATATGACCTCTCGTTCGGCTGAAGATTTTTACCAATTGTTAAAATATGAACAAGTCACGGTATTAAATCAAACACCGTCAGCCTTTTATCAGCTGATCAAGGCAGATCAAAAAACCGCCAATAAATTGCCTTTGAGGGCGGTAATTTTTGGTGGTGAAGCTTTGCAGTTACAGCATCTTAAACCCTGGTTTGATAAATACAGCGATGAATCACCCCAGTTAATTAACATGTACGGTATTACCGAAACAACAATACATGCCACCTATCGTCAGATTAAGCAGAGTGATGTGATTTCAGGTGAGGGCAGTGTGATTGGGGAAGCAATTCCTGATTTAAGTTTGTATATCTTAGACAATGAAATGCGTCCTGTTCCGATTGGTGTTCCAGGGGAGTTATGTGTTGGTGGGTCTGGTTTGGCACGGGGGTATTTGAATCGTGATGAGTTAACCAATCAACGTTTTGTCAACAATCCTTTCTCAACAGGTAAAGTATATCGATCAGGAGATTTGGCACGGTATTTACCGAATGGAGACCTTGAATATTTGGGACGAATAGATTTTCAAGTAAAAGTCCGAGGTTTTCGTATTGAACTGGGTGAAATTGAATCTGTTGTTCGCACTTATTCTGGTGTTGAAAACACTCAGGTTTTGGTTAGAGAAGATATTCCTGGTGATATCCGATTGGTTGCTTATATCATTGGTAAAGCCAATAAAGGTTTAAATGTAGAGGCATTAAAATCTCATTGCCAAACTTCATTGCCCGAATATATGGTACCTCAGCATTTTATTGTGATTGAAACCATGCCGTTAACATCGAATGGCAAGGTGGACCGAAAAGCCTTACCAAAACCCAGTCAGGTTTATTCCAAAAGTGAATTTTTAGCCCCAGAAACCCAAACTGAAAAAGGTTTGGCACAATTGTGGCAACCCTTATTAGGGGTAGATAGGGTTGGTAAAACAGACAACTTTTTTGAATTGGGTGGACATTCTTTGTTGGCAACTCAGCTGATATCAAGAATGCGTGAACAATGCCAATTTAACTTGAGTTTGCGTGACTTATTTCAAAACCCAACGGTCGAAAGTTTGGCAGAGATTGTGGATGCAAAAATCAGTGGAAAACTGGTGATTCCTGCCATTGTTCGTGTGCCCAGAGACCAAATTTTACCCTTGTCTTTTGCTCAAGAACGTTTGTGGTTTTTGTATCAATTAGAGCCAGAAAATACGGCTTACAACATCCCGTCTGCAGTAAATATTAAAGGTCACATCAGTGAAACTGATTTGGAAAAAAGCATTGTTAATATTGTCAATCGGCATGAAGCGCTGAGAACCATTATTCAGCCTAAAGATGATTTGGCTGTGCAAAAGATATTACCAGAGGATAGTTTTTCATTGCGTTTGGTCGATGTACAAAAGTTAACTGAAAAACAAATAATGACGCAGTTAAATAAGGAAGCTAAATGGCCCTTTGATTTGACTCAAGGCCCCTTGTTTAGGATTACGTTGTATCGCATATCAACCACTGATCATATTTTATTTGTCAATATGCATCACATTATTTCTGATGGTTGGTCGGTGGGAATTTTCATCAAAGAATTGTTTGAATTCTATGCCTTGTTTCAAAGTGGCAATATTTCAAGCATGGACGAACTGACTGTTCAATATGCTGATTTCAGCGATTGGCAACGACAGTGGCTCACGGGAGATATTTTAGATCAGCAAATTGATTATTGGAGTCAACAGCTTAAAACATCACAAAATCTCAATTTATTGACTGATTTTGCTAGACCCGAAAAAACCAGTTATCGGGGGGCTAAAGTTTCATTCACTGTGCCTAAAACCATTACAGATTCACTGAATACAATTGCACTGAAAGAAGATTGTACACTGTTTATGGTGGTGTTGGCTGCCTTTAAAGTCTTATTGTATCGTACCACCGATCAAACAGATATTTGTGTGGGTTCTCCAATTGCAGGCAGAAATCATGGTGAACTGGAAGATTTAATTGGTTTTTTTGTCAATACCCAGGCACTCAGAACCGATTTATCTAATGATCCAACGTTCAGTGAATTATTGAAACGGGTGAAAGAGACGGCGTTATCTGCATATGCCAATCAGGATATTCCGTTTGAAAAAATTGTTGAAGTGTTAAAACCTCAAAGACATTTAAGCATGACTCCATTTTTTCAAGTGATGCTGGTTTTTCAAAATATTGCCTTGCCTGACATGAGCTTAAATAACTTACAGCTAGAAGGAATTGAAATTGATTCAGGGGCTTCAAAATTTGATTTAACCTTATCCATTGCACCAACTGATTCAGGATTTTTTGGGCAAATTGTTTATCGTAAAGATTTATACAAAAATGAAAGCATTGAACAACTGTCTCAGCATTTCGTGACTTTATTGAAAAGTATCGCCATTAACCGTCATGTTAATATTTCAACTTTACGATTGATGCCTCCTAAAGAGCGTAAACGCTTGATTAATGAATTCAATCAAACCAACATGAGCTTTGCTGGGCGACCTTCGTTGCAACGTCGATTTGAAGAACAAGTGGATAAAACCCCCGATGCGATTGCAGTGGTTTTTGAAGAAGATGAAATGTCTTATCATGAATTAAATAAACTCAGCAATGAAATTGCCAATTATTTAATCAAAGAAGGGGCGGTTAAAAATACTTTGATTGGTTTGTGTATGAACCGATCAGTTGAAATGATCGTCGGACTATTGAGTATTTTAAAATCAGGTGCAGGTTATGTACCAATTGATCCCAAATACCCAGATGAACGTATTGCCGCCATGATTGTGGATGCAGAATTGTCGATTGTGTTAACAGAAAGTCAGTTGGAAGATAATTTACCCAAATCAGGTATCAATTATTTGTTTCTGGATAAATACCAAGATGAATTTGCACTTGAAAGCAGTGAAAATCCAGAATTATCAACCTCAGCAGATCAGGGTGATAGTTTGGCTTACCTTATTTACACATCGGGTTCGACGGGTACACCGAAAGGTGTGATGATTGAACATCGACAAATTGTGAATTATGTGGATGCCATTAGTCAACGTCTGAATTTTCCACAGCAAGCTCACTATGCTTTAATTTCGACTCTTGTTGCTGATTTGGGCAATACAATGTTGTTTCCTGCATTATTTTCTGGTGGTTGTCTACACATTATTTCAGAAGAACGAGCAATGGATGCCGATATGTTGGCTGCCTACTTTGACGTCAACCCGATTGATTGTTTGAAAATAGTACCTTCTCATTTGGCGGCACTGCAAAGCATTGAACAGCCTGAACGAGTTATGCCAAAACAGTTGTTGGTGTTAGGGGGAGAAGTATTAACAACTGCATTTATTAATACATTACAGACATTGCCATCCACTTGCCGAATTGTTAATCATTATGGGCCCAGTGAGGCAACTGTGGGTGTTTTAACCGAAGAAATATCGACTAAAAAATTAGCCAATAATTTAACAATTCTACTCGGAAAACCCATTGCCAACACCCAAATCTACGTACTGGATTCACATTTGAATCCTGTTCCTGTCGGTGTGCCTGGTGAACTGGTGATTGGCGGTGCGTGTGTCGCCAGAGGTTATTTGCATCGAGAACAATTAACCGAAGAAAATTTCATTAAAGATCACTTGAACAAACAAACAGGTTATAAATTATACCGAACGGGCGATAGAGTTAGATTTATAGACAATGGTTCGATTGAATTTCTAGGTCGAGTTGATGATCAGGTTAAAATTAGAGGTTATCGAGTCGAATTAGGCGAAATTGAAGCCATGATAAATACTCCACCTTGTGTTGAAAAATCGGTGGTGAATTTGTATCAGGACGAGTTCGGTGAAAAACATCTGGTGGCTTATTTGGTAGCGGCTGAAGGTGAAGTTCTTGATGTGGCAAAACTACAGAAAAATATTGCAACACGACTACCTGATTATATGACTCCACAATGGATGATTGAAATACCCTCGATTCCACTCACTGCCAATGGAAAAATTAACCGTTCAGCATTGCCTGAGCCTAATATGAGTAGTTGTCTGTTTGATAATGCGGATGCGTCTATGGCAATGGCTGCAATTAATCCGATTGAAGAAGTTATTATGGGTATTTGGCGACAATTATTACCCATCAGTCAAATCAATGTTAAAGATGACTTTTTTGCTATTGGTGGTCATTCTTTGTTGGCTACCCGAGTTGTTTCCAGAATTCGTCAAAGTTTCAATGTTGAAATAACATTGAAACAATTGTTTGAAACCAGCACCATTACAGGTTTGGCAAAACAAGTTGAAACCGCATTACAAATTAATGCGGGAGTGGCAATGCCTGAAATTACCCCAACATCACGCAAGGGTGAGTTGGTATTGTCTTATGCTCAGGAGCGTTTGTGGTTTCTTGAACAATTAAATCCTGAGGGTTCAATTTATAACATGCCCGCTGTAGTACGTTGTCACGGTAAACTCAATGTTGAACTTTTACAGCAAACATTAAATTTGTTATGTCAGCGTCATGATATTTTTAGAACAGTCTTTATTGAAAGTCAGGGAAAAGTACATCAGCAAGTTCATGATGATTTACCATTGCCTTTGGAAATTACCGATTTAACCCAACATTTTCATGCGGAAAATGCAGTGTTACAGGTGATACAAGATGAAGCAGTAATTCCTTTTGAACTCAATAAGTCAGTTGTTCGGGCGCGATTGATTCGTATAGATGAACAACAACATGTATTTATCCTGACAGCTCATCACATTATTTCAGATGGTTGGTCAATTGGCTTAATTATTAGAGAATTTGCCGAGTCATATCTTGCCATGACTCAAAATAGAAAAGTCAAACTGGCAGATCTATCTATTCAATATGCGGATTATGCGGCTTGGCAACGCCAATGGTTACAAGGCGATGTACTGAATAAACAATTAGATTATTGGAAAAAACAATTACAAAATTCACCTGCCATTATTTCAATTCCAACGGATAAACCAAGGCCATCGGTTAGCACTAATCAAGGGGCAACATTGACCTTTAAAATTCCTTCTGTATTGGGCAAAGCATTAATCAACTTAAGCCGTGAGTCAGGCTCAACCTTGTTCATGACATTGTTGACCTCATGGAATATTTTGGTATCACGTTATACAGGACAACAGGATATTTGTATTGGTACACCTGTTGCAGGACGACATCATCAATCGGTTGAAAACTTAATTGGCTGTTTTGTTAATACTTTAGTCATACGCAGTCATTTACAAGATAACCCAACTTTTTCAAGTTTACTGGAGCAGACCAAAACAACAGCATTAATGGCTTATCAGTATCAAGATGTACCGTTTGAGAAATTGGTTGAAGTGTTACAGCCGACCCGAGACATGAGTCATAGTCCTTTATTTCAAATCATGTTCACTTTACAAAACAGTGTTGATAATGAAATTGATCTAGGTGACCTAAAGCTTGAGCCTGTAATGGCTCAAACCAAAACCTCAAAGTTTGATTTAACGGTTTCATTGGTAGAAAATAATGAAATGATCTGTGGCAGTATTGAATATAGTGTTGACCTATATCATCAGCAAACCATAGAACGTCTGAAAGACCACTATCTGTTCTTATTACAGCAAATTGTTGATGACCCACAAGCACGACTGGATGAAATCACGTTATTCAGCAAGCAGCAGGCACAACAAATTCTGGTAGAATGGAATCAGACACAACAACCCATCTCAATCCAGCAAACATTGCATCATTTGGTTGCAGAAAAAGCCAAACAAACACCTGCAAAATTAGCCGTTTATTTTGAAGGCAAACAATTAAATTATCAAGAACTTGAACAACAAAGCAACCAATTGGCTCGTTACATCGCTAAAATGGGTGCTGAA
>JABHHM010000522.1 GCA_018671575.1 Methylococcales bacterium
TATTATAAAGTGTGCTACAAATGGTGGCTTCTGTTGGGCCATAACCATTGATGATTTGTAAGCCCTCAACTTGGTTCTGAATTTCAATCAATAAACTTTCACTGATGGGTTCAACGCCTACTAATAGTCGTTGTAAACAACATTTTTTTGGTTTTTCATTGAGCCAAAGTAAAAAGTCAGCCAGAAAAAAAGGCGGAAAGTAGGCACTGTTAATTTGATGGTCTTCTGTCCAATCAAATAAATCATGAGCATGACCACGGACTGTTTCTGGAATGATGTGCAAACAAGCGCCTGCTGTGAGTGCTGAAAATATCTCATAGACCGAAACATCAAAGCTAAAATTTGTCCACCATGAAGCTTGTGACCCAGTATTGATTTTTTTTCTTAATTGAAAATCAACCAGTAAATTGGCAATGGATTGATGTAAACACACCACACCTTTGGGTTTGCCTGTTGAACCTGATGTATAAATAATGTAAGCAGGATCACTGGGTAAGATTTCAATTTCAGGGTTGGTTTTAGGTGATTTTGATACTGTGTCAGTGATGCGATCTATTTCAAGCACATCAAATTGTGTTTGATTGATATGATGTTGCGAGGTAGATTTCAATAAAATCAGTGTTGGCTGGCAGTCCTCAATCATTAGTTGGATGCGAGCATCTGGATTATCTATATCAACGGGTACATAACAAGCCCCTGTTTTTAGAATGGCTAATATAGAGATAATGAGATCAGCTGATCTCTCCAACATTATCACCACCGAACATTCTTTTTTCACCCCTCGTTGAATTAAATAATGAGCCAGTTGATTGGCTTGTGAATTTAATTGTTGATAGCTAAGTGTTACCTCCGTTTGCAATGCTGGTAATTTTGCTTGTTTCTTCGCTTGTTTTTCAATACTTTCAATCAGGCTGGGTATTTTGCTCGAAGATTGTTTCGTTCCCCAGTCTTTTAATAATAATTTAATTTGTTTTTCGGGTAAAAACTCAATGCGATTGATTTTTTGTTCGGGGTGATTGATGGCATTGCCAACAAAAGTCATCATTTGCTCTATAAAGCGTTCAATGGTCGCCTGATTAAAGAGGTCCGTATTGTATTCAAATGAAAAAGTTAATCCATCATTGGAAGAAACTGCCGTTACGGTTAAATCAAATTTTGCCCCGCCATTGTGAATTTCAATGGGTTCAAGTTGAATGTTTGACATGCTTTCGGCATATTCCTGCTGATTTTGCATGGCAAACATCACCTGGAATAATGGCGAATGACTTAATGATCGTTCTGGTTGTAATTCATCCACCAAATAGTCAAACGGAATATTGGCATGGGCATAAGAGTCAACCAGATTTTTTTGTACGTTGTCTAAATGTGCTTTAAAGCTTACCGTTTGCTTTAAATCAACAGGAATAATCAATGAATTGATAAAATATCCCAATAAATTTTCAGTTTCTTGGCGACTCCTGCCCGCAGTGGGTGTGCCAATATTGAATTGAGATTGACCGCTCCACTTTGACAACATGATCTGAAAACAACTGATTAGCACATTGAATAACGTGGTTTTTTCTACTTTTAAAAATTGATTGAGTTGTTTGACCTGTTTTTTCGGCAATGATTGAGAAACGTAATGCCCATTGAATGTTTGTTGTGCAGACCTTGGATAATCGGTGGGTAATAACAAGGTTTGATCGTGTGTTGTTTTGCTTTTCCAATAAGCCAGCTCATTTTTGATCAGGGTTTCATCAATGGTTTTATTTTGCCATCTGACATAATCGTAATACTGTAATTTTAAAGGGGAAACTTTAATGCTTTTGCCATTCACCAAATTTTCATAAGACTGAATGATTTCATGTTGCAGTAAATGAATAGACCAACCATCCGCAATGATGTGATGACAATTGATAAATAAAACGGATTGTTGGTCAGCCAGTTTGATTAATTCAAAACGATACAACGGACCTTGCGTGAGATCAAAAGGTGTATTTGACTGTTTTTGTAACCAGGGAATGAGATGTTCTGAGTCAATTGATGCGTTGGATAATTTAACAGGATCAAATGACTTAATATTAACAACCGCTTTACCGTCCAGCGTCTGAAAAACACTTCTTAATACTTGATGTCGTTCAATCACTTGTTGAATAGATTGTTCCAGATAGCCAGCATTCAAATCACCTCGTAATTTAACTGCCGCAACAATATTATAAACCGCATTATTGGGATCAAACTGATCAATAAACCACAGGCGTTTTTGTGAAAAAGACAACGGATGAATTTGTTGATTTTTCTTTTTCAATAATGCCGCAATACGTGCTTTTTTCTCAGCATCGGATAACTCAGCCATGCTTATTGTTTCCTACGTTTTTTATTATTGTTAGTGATGACCATGGCCTGTGCCTATTCAGTTGTATTGGGTAGTGAAAATGACAGAATTATTCAATGCTTTTTTCACAGATTAAATTATAGTCGTTGATTTTGTAAGGAGGGATATTTTTTGAATTTTGGCATATTTTCGTAAGGCAGTTATTCGAGGAAAAAGGGATTAAATAAATTACGGAGTTATTGAACCTAAAAAATCATTTGAATCTACAGCGACTATTCAGCACTTTGAACGCTGAGTTGTAGATATCACATTTCTGACGGAGAAAAGTATCATTTTTAGAATCAGGTTGAAAATGAGGAATGCCACAATAAAAGCCTGTCAATCCTAACGTGAATGTGGTTTGTGTTAGATTATTCACTTTGTTTATTCGATGGCATCATAAAACGTTCCGTTAATGAGACTGAATTAGGGGAATCGAAATAAATAAATGTCCAAATTGCGCAGGATTTTTGTTCGCCTTTGAGGCGCAAAAGTAGGCGTATAGTCGAACTATACAACTATTTTTGCAACAAGAAAGGCGGACAAAAA
>JABHHM010000041.1 GCA_018671575.1 Methylococcales bacterium
CATGATGTCCAATAAAATCAAATCAGGTAATTCTGTTGCCGCAATAGAAAATGCCAGGCGTCCTTGCACCGTTGAAATGACGTGATATTTTTTTTCCAACGCAAGGTTCAAAAATTCAATATTTGAAACAGAATCATCAATAATGAAAATCTTTTGGCGTGTGTGACTGATGTGAGTGAGTTGTTGTATATCCATTGAGTTTTAGTCTTGTTTAAAGGTAACTATTCAGGCCACCCTTATTTTGCTTCATTTCTGCGTTTACCCCTCAAGGAGCGAGGAAAAAATAGGAGCAATCTGAACAGTTACAGGGTATTTGTTTTGATTATAGATAATAATAGCAAACCATCGGATAATTATACGATGTCCATCGATTATAATTACAATAAATGTCCTAACCTAATATACCATTGGTCCTCTCCCAAACTATCCAAACCATGAGCTACACCAATGCGAATGGTGATGGGAAGAAGATAAAATAAGGTGCTTTCTATGTTGATTTCTGTACCCACGCCTGTAAAAAATTTATCGGGAGAACCGCCAGTCTGCCAAACGCCACCACTATCAATAAATATATTGGCAGTGATTTTATTGATACCTATCGGTGGTGCCATGATGGTTCTGTTGATGGTTGCCAGTGGAAAATGGTATTGCAGGGAAGCTTGCATCATGCGGCGACCTTGTAACGCGGAAAGGCCTTGTCGATAACCACGAATGGGATAATTTCTTTCATTGAATGGTGCGCTGAAATGGGAAGTTGGATTGAGTAAAAATGTACCTCCCAATATAAAAGGGTTGGGTGAATCGGTTCCCCAGCCTGTTGCAAAATGTACTTTTAATAATTGGTCTTGGCTGATTCCCACATATTCATCCCAAATAAAAGTGTAGGTGTCTCCTGTAAAATCACTGTTTAAAATATCACTGTTTTCTGCCATCAGCGTGAGATGTCTGCCATCCTTTAAAAAACTTGATAATGGATAGCTTTGAGTTGACTTATAAATCAATGCGGCTCCGAGTAACTGGTCATTTTTTGTTTTAATACCAATATTGGCGGTTTTTCTGAAAACATCCGATGCTCTGTTTTGGGCAATGGCTAAATTAAAGGTGAGACGCCTTTGTTCGGTTAAAAAAGGGAAAATAAGTTCTGCCAGAAAATCGTCTGTTGCTCGACTGACAATGAGTGAGTCTTTGTCGTTGTCTGATGATAAAAAATTATCAATATCACGATAATAATTCAGATGTAGAGATGGCCAAAATCGATCGTAGAAATAGTCAATTGATCCCATGATTTCTTTACTGTAACTTTCAAATAAGGTAAGTAATTGGTATGAATGTCTTTTCAGTGGATCATTGCCACTGGTTTGTGCTCCGATAGCAATCATTGATTCGGAAGAAATGGCGGCAGGAAGCCAATAACTGGGAATTAATTCTGAGTAGGCTGAATAACTGGATGTTTTAAATGGACTGTTAATCTGATAGACAGGTGTTTTTCCTTTGTTGTTAAAGCTGAGTTGAGCCACTCCTCTACTTGAACGAAACTGATCACCTTGCGGTATGATTTGCTGTGATGTTGTAACAGGGGTGTTGATTGGTTTGTCTAGCTGATAAAGATTAAATCCCGTTTGATCATAACCCGTATAATAAATGGGCATTTTCAAGTTTGCCTGAATGGGTTGGAAAGCCCCTCCAATGACATTGCTTATTTGAGTTATTTGTGAGCTTTGTTTATTAAATTGATATAGATTTGGAATGCCATTATAGGCCGCACTGAATAAAATAGTTTGGTTATTGTTACTATAATGTGGGTGACTTTTTGTGACTTGGTCATGCGTCAGTTGACTCCATTGCCGATTGATTAAACTAAATTCTTCCAGATTCCAACGGGAATTTTTTCTCCAGACACTTGCCACAATGTTTTGCCCGTCAGGTGACCAGTCAGGTTGTAAAACCGAAGTGTCATTTTTTCCTTGCCAAAGTGTCTCGACTAATTTCCCATCAGATGATAATAAATGGAGTTGGTTCTGTCCTAAATGATGATGCACTGCAATAATTTGTTTGCCATCAGGTGACCAGCTGGCAAAAACATATCTGCCACAATGAGTGAGTTGTTTGAGTTTTGTAGAATTAGGCGGTAAAACATATAAATCTTTATAAATGTAGGTATTGTCACAACGTTCTTGTTGACTAATGAGTAGTCCGTTATCTGCGTGGATATCACTTAATTGGCCTTTGAGTAATGTCGTGACAAATTCAGCCTTGGCTTGATTGGGAAGGCGTTTCATTATTCTTGCCTGAGTGAAACCATCGTTCTCTATGTAATAAAGGGTGCCATCGGTCAGGGCGACAGAATTACCGCTATAATATCCTGAATGACTAAGTTTTTGTCCGTTATTGTGTTTGATTGCGATGCTATCAAGTTGAGGTTGGAATTTGTTGGAAAGGTAATTTTCAAATTCTTTCCATATCACTTTTAGATTTTTTCCCAGCACTTTTTTACTGTTATTGTTAATCCTGAATGGGATCAAATATTGGCTGTAATGATTGATAAAATGTTTAAGTTTTTTTTCTCCGTATTTTTGTTCGATAAATTCGTAAAAAAAGTAACCATATAAATAAATAGATTGTCGGCCTGGCCATTGGTCAAAGGGAATATTCAGTTGCGACAATGATTTGATGCCATTTTTGACTTCAATTCGCATCAGCATGTTGAAATAAGCCGATTGTCCTCGGCCAAATTGGTGTTGTTGGCTGGTTTCCTGATAGGTGGCTAATCCCTCTACAAACCAGCTTGGTTGTAATGCGTTGGGAAATAATAAGATAAAGCGCCCTAAAACTTTTCTTAAAAAATGTGGGGCTCGTCTTGCCATATCAAGATGAATAATATGGGTTAACTCATGAGTGATGAGTAAAGTCATCCAGTCATGATAACTAAATTGGTACGCATGATTTGGCTTGCTGACATATAAATTAATGGTGTTTCTTGGGATAGGGCTGGCTGATCCATTGGCAAAATCAACCTCATCAGAGATGACAATGTCTGTTTTAGTTTCGGGTATCCAGCTGAAATATCGTGTCAATATTTGATAACGATCCTCAGCAATGGCAGTGACTTTTTTGGCAATATCCTCTTCTTCAGGGTAAAAATGTACACTAAAATGTTTAGATTCATGGGTTTTCCAATCTAAACCAGACGAGTGAAACAGGGCGGATAAAGCCACTTGGGAAGCAAATAAAAGATAGAGCACAATGAGGGGGCGAAAAAAATGCATGGGTGTTATTTTTATATGTTTGTAGTAAGTGATTGAGTTTTATATAAATATATGAATATTTCTATATGGTAATATATTGCTGTGTTTTGTTAATATGTGTTTTTTACAGTCAAAACATTCTATCATATATATCATGGAAGGTAATTTAAAAGCTGAATGTTATAATCGTTAGAGTAAAAGGAAATATATTACAAATGAAATCCGATACAACAATTTTGATTATAGATGACGATTTAAGAATGCGTTTGTTGTTGCGTGAGTCATTGCAACAAGCAGGTTATTGTGTGATTGATGCCGAAGATGGGCAGTCAGCTTTAGAAAAATTTAAGGAAAATAATCCTGATTTGGTTCTTTTAGATGTAGAAATGCCTGGTATGGATGGATTTACTGTTTGTCAGGAGCTGAGAAAAAATGATTCTCAAGTACCGATTGTCATGGTCACGGGGAATGATGATATGGCATCTGTTGAAAAGGCTTTTACTGTAGGAGCGTCTGATTTTATCAATAAACCCATTCACTGGGGTTTGTTGCCTCATCGAATTAATTATATTTTAAAAGCCAGTAATGCCATTATGTTAGAACGTGGTGTTCAGCGGATGATGGGACAAATTTTAGATACTATCCCTGTTAGGGTTTATTGGAAAGATGAGTCACTTAAGTACATCGGCTGTAATCAACTTTTTGCCAAAGATGCAGGTTTTAGTGACGCTAAAGATGTGATTGGTTTAACGGATGAAGACCTGCCATGGAAGAATAATGCGGCAATGTATCATGAAGCAGAAAAAAATATATTAGAAAAACATCAGTCTCACACTGATGCCAATATTTTACACACGGTTGCCAATGGCAAGCAGTTACATATTCACAGTAAAAAAGTCATTCTTCGTGATCCTCACGCTCATGTATTGGGTATATTAGGAACCTATGAAGACATTAGCAAACAAAAAGAAACTGAAGCAGAAGTTCAAAAACTTGCCTATTACGATAGTTTGACAGGGCTGTCAAATAGAGCTTTATTTCATGATAGGTTAACCCATGCCATGGCTCAGGCATTGCGTAATGAGCGTTTATTGGGATTGATTTTTATTGATTTGGATAAATTTAAATCAATCAATGACAGCTTAGGGCATCAATATGGAGATATGGTTTTAGTTCAGGCTGCAAAGCGTCTGAAAAACTCAATACGAGGCTGTGATACGGTCGCACGTTTGGGTGGAGATGAATATACCGTTATTTTGGAAATGGTAAATCATATCAGTGAAGTAGAAGTTGTAGCTAATACCATAAAGAATTCATTTGAGGCTCCATTTATTATCGAAGATAAAGAATTGGTGATTACTTTAAGTATGGGTATTGCTTTATTTCCATTGGCGAGTGATGAAAAAGATAAGCTGATTTGTTGTGCAGACACGGCAATGTATGATGCCAAATCAGGTGGTCGAAATAACTATTCTTTTTATGCCAAGAAAATGAAAGCCAAGGTTGAACAAAAATTTACTATGGAGAATGACCTTCGCAAAGCTTTCGAAAATGAAGAGTTTGAAGTTTGGTATCAACCTCAATGTGATGATGATGGTCAAATCATTGCGGTAGAGGCTTTAATGCGCTGGCGCAAGGCCAATGGCGATATTGTTATGCCAGGAGATTTTATACCTATACTCGAAGAATCAAAATTGATTGTTCCTGTGGGAGAATGGGTATTAAATCAGGCGTGCCATGATTTGGTTCGTTGGCATCAGGAAGGGTTTGGTGATTTGTCGGTGGCTGTCAATTTATCAAGCTTGCAGTTTGCCGATGAAAATTTATCGGGCGTGATACAGTCAGCGTTAGATAAAGCAGGTCTTGAGGCTAAATATTTAGAGATAGAAATTACAGAGTCTTGTTTAATCAATGATCAAAATCAGGCTTCTATGATTTTAGATGAATTAAAGTCCTTGGGAATTCAAATATCTTTAGATGATTTTGGCACAGGTTATTCATCGTTGAGTTATCTTAAAAATTTACCCATTGATGTGATGAAAATTGATCGATCTTTTATCACTGATGTACCACATAACAAAAGTGGCAATGCCATCACACAAACCATCATAACATTGGCTAAAACATTGGGGTTAGATATTGTTGCAGAAGGTGTAGAGAATGTTGAACAATGTGATTTTTTACAAGGACATGGAGGTATTCGATTGCAAGGTTATTTTTTAAGGGCTCCATTGCCTGAAGATAAGTTGTTGGTCTATATCAAAGAATCTCAATTTCACGAAAACAATGCTTTTACAGTAAAAAAGACTGATAAAAACTCATAATATGATGATTATAAATACAGATAATTTGGCTTTTCAATTAAAATATATGATGGTGAAAGTGACGGCAATCGCACTGTTAATTGTCTTTATTACTTTCTTGCTGTTCAATGGGTATGATTATCGGGAAACTTTGAAGGACCATGGTTTAACTTTGTCCGATATCATGGTTTTAAATTTATCGCCCACATTGATTTCCAATGATAAAGAAAATGCCGAAAAAGTATTGGGTCGTATCAATGCCGATAAGAGTATTAATACCGCTGTCTTATTTGATCAACATGGTGAGAATTTTGCTGTTTATTCAAAAAAAACAGTGGAATTTAAAGAGAATTTTGAAGAGGTTAAAGCGCCTCATAATAATCCTGGAAATAAACGAACATTTTTGTTTTTAGCTGACGGTATTGAAGTTTTAACACCTGTTGTTCATGCGGATGAGGTTGTTGGTCTACTTTATATTCGTTTAAGTTTGGAACAGTTTTGTCTCAATAATATGATGATTTTCCTTTTGTTATTTATCATCATTATGTTGGGTGTTGTTTGGTTGTCTGGGCGTTTACAAAAACAAATTTCTGTACCCATTGAGCGATTACTCAATGGAATATTAAAGGTTAAGCAAGACAAGAATTATAATTTCCAGATTGAATATGAAGCCACAAATTTTAGTGAAATCAAGCAATTAACCGATGGTTTTAATGATTTGTTAGCACAAGTGAGTGATCGAGAGAGCAAACTGCAGAATGATCAACAAAATAAACAAAAAGAGTCAATACCGCAACCATTAAGCGAAAAGGACTCAGTAGAGTCGTTTGTAATAAAAAATACACGGCATGATCATGTCTCTAAAGTTGAGCCATCAATCAGTGATGATCTGTGTCAGCATCATGTTCTATTGGTTGAAGATAATCCCGTGAACCAAAAATTAGCCAAAGCCATGTTGTCAAAATTTAGTGTTCAGGTTTCAACCGCTGATAATGGCGAGCAAGCACTTGAATTAATGAAAAATACGACTTATGGTTTGGTTTTAATGGATTGTCATATGCCCAAAATGAATGGTTTTGAAGCAACACGTCAATATCGTCTTTGGGAACAAAATGGACATCATATGCCCATTGTTGCATTAACCGCTGATGTGGTTGAGGGTATTCAAGAAGAATGTCGAAATGCAGGCATGGATGATTATGTCAGTAAGCCTTTTTTGATGGCTGATTTGCAAAATGTCATCAATAAATGGTTGGAACCATTGGATAGCGCTGCTGAGGAGTCAATGGATAATGGCTTAACTGCTGTTGATGATGTTCCGCAAAAAATTGAGGAAACAGAATATCTTGATATGGCAAGACTTAAGCCTATTATTGAATTGCAGAGTCAGGGTAGGCCTGATTTATTACTAACCGTCATAGAAATTTATCTAACAGATAGTTTAAAACACAATGATGTGATTCATCAGTCATTTGAACAAGCCGATTCAGAAGCACTTTTTAAAGCCTGTCATAGCTTGAAGTCTTCAAGTGCTAATTTGGGTGCGCAAGAATTATCTGATGTCTGTAAAGTAATGGAAAAAGCGGGTAGGGATGCTGATTTGGAGACTATTTCACAGAAATTGTCTGAATATGATTCAGCGTTTGATAAAACCAGAGAAGCCGTTTTAGCATTGCAAAAGCAGTATCAGATGAAGAGTTGATGGGATATTAAACTTAATCATAAAATTTTTGAAAAATTATCTTGTCAAATTAAACGTTAGCAACTACTTTTACTAGTGTGAATTAATTTTTAACAATAAATTAATAACAATAATCAATGGTATTTGGTTATTCACATTTTAATTGGACTAATCGCTTTGATGAAACAATTTAAATAACATAGTTTTCAAAACTATATTTATCAATAATAAAGGGGAAGATTAATGAGCAAATTTTTAAAAGTGCTTGCATTGACTGCATTGTTGGGTGCATCAGCATCAGCATCTGCATGGTGGAATGGTCCAGGTAACTGGGGCGGTCCTTGGAATAATGGTGGCGGTGCTCCTTGGAATAATGGCTATGGAAATAATGGCTGGGGCAATGGTAATGGCAATGGTTATGGTAACGGTAACGGTTGGGGCGACGGTAGTGGCGCTGGAGACGGTTCTTTTGACATGAGCTTTTCTGGTAAATCTAACGTACGTGGTAGTGGCAATGGCGCTGGAAATGGCTACGGTTACGGTCGTGGTCGTGGATATAACGGATATAATGGGTATAACGGATATAATAATGGTCCTTATGGTGCTCCTTATGGTTATGCGCCTCCTCCACCTCCTGCGCCACCTAAAGCTGCAAAATAAATTTATTTTTTTGTAAAAATATAAATTTATTAAGTGTTAGACAAAAACCTCTCTGGTTTCAGGGGGGGGTTTTTGTTTCTATCAAATATTGTTTGATGTTTGACGTTTAATGTGTTGCATTATATTATTTGTCTATGGTAAATGGTTTTAAGTGTGAAGACGCAAAAGCCTATCTCTGGTAAAAGTCCAAGACAATTGCGCTCTTTCGAGGTATTAGTGTTGATACCGCTCTCAGGTAGGCTCAATATTTTAATACCATTCCTCATTCTGGCTTAATCTGCAATCCAGTTATGATTTGAAAATGGCTCAAGAAAATGTAAAAATAATTAAACGAGAAGTTCTGCCTTTGCAAGTTGCTTAAACTCAAACAATAATTGAGAAAAGCTCATGACAACATCAAATCCAACATTACCGCATCTTCCCAGAGAGCAATCTGCTTCAATACAGAATTCCTTGCCTTCTCGCTATAAACTCTCGATACAAATATTTTCTTTAGCTGCATTTACTTTGGCATTCCTGGGTTGGTTGAATGAAAGTTGGTTATTCTGGTTTGAAAGTCCAATTTGGCTAAACCGATATACTGAGTATGCGATTATTTTAGGGTTTGGTTTGTGGCGTATTCAAGCCGAACAAAATCCATATACTCGTCGACGTTTAAAAGTGCTGGTGGCTGTGGTCACTATTTTTTGGTGGCTTATTCCATGGTTATGGCCGTTTGTTGAGATACATTTGGGTTACTTGTGGGTTCAGCCCGTTTTTCCTGCCATTCACACGCCAGGAACAGTTACTTTTTTTGTGGTACTTGCGTTGGTATTGTTGTTTGGTCGTCGAGTTGTTTGTGGTTGGGGTTGTCCTTGTGTGGGTATTCGTGAAACAGTGGGGTTTCCATTCAGACATAAAACGGTGAGGGGAAAATGGGCGTGGCGTTTGCGTCATACTAAATGGTTCTTTTTCACGGGTTACATGATGGTGTTGGTCGCAACTTTAGCTTCACCTACCGCATGGAGTGTTAAATTTGTTGGATTATTTTATTTGCTGGTGGCATTGACCTATTTTGGAACTTTTTTTATTGCGCCATTGGTGGGGAATCGATTTTATTGTCGTTATTTTTGTCCTTTTGGAGCAACCTTTGGGGTGCTGAATCATCTTGGCTTTTATGATATTAAAATGGATAAAAGCAAATGTATTGAATGCAAGCGTTGTGAACAAGTTTGTGATATGGGAATTCCTGTACAACGACAAGGTAAAGAATTTGGACAAATTACTGGTATTGAAGATTGTATGGGATGTGCTCGATGCGTGGTTTCCTGCCCAACCAATGCATTGGAAATTCGTGATGTTCGGAATGTGTTTAGAGCATCACTGAGGCAGGATGCCAGTCACTTATTGCAACAAGGGCAACCAATAGATCAGCCCAGAGAAGATGCGGTCAAGCGTGAGAATGTAGGTCAGGATTGGTATGAAACTGAAATATTACCCGATATAGCATGGATTAAACAACAAGCCAGTCGATGTCTGGATTGTGGCGATCCAGGTTGTCGTCAGGGTTGTCCATTACAAAATAGAATTCCAGACTGGTTGAAACTTGCCGCTAAGGGAGACATTATTTCAGCTGCAAAAATTTCTCATGAAACCAGTCCATTGCCCGAAATATGTGGTCAGTTATGTCCTCAACATGACTTGTGTGAAAAACTTTGTACTCGTAATAAGCTGGAAGGGGCCGTCCATATTGGAAAGATAGAACACGCCATCAATAAAATAGCATTGGAATCGGGTTGGAGTTTTCCAATTCTATCCCACAAAAAAAATAATTTAAAAAAATCTTCTACAGTTGCTGTTATTGGTGCAGGACCTTCTGGCCTGGCATGTGCACAACGTTTAATCCAGAATGGAGTGGCGGTGACGGTTTATGATCAAAATGATAATATTGGAGGCTTATTGGTAACGGCTATTCCATCCTTTAAGCTCAATAAACGTACTTTGGCACACCGACAAGCATTGTTTGAGGAGGCTGGAGTGGTATTTAGATTGGGGCAGAGGATTGATGAGGGAGAACTTGAGCAGATAAAACGTCAAAATGATCTTATCTATGTGGCAACGGGGGCACAAGCACCTAACGACATTGAATTACCTGGCAGTCATTTATCAGGTGTCCATCAGGCGATAGATTTTTTATCTTCGATCAATACTTCAGACTCTCCTAGGAGGCTGTCCGAAAATGTAGGTTTTCGTCAGAACAAGGCAAAATTTGGTGAAAAAGCGCAGTTTACTGATGTAAATGAGCATTTTGAACCAAATTTTAACGCAGTTCTGGATGAAAGATGTGTTCTCGGGCAGCCTCCTAAGCTTTCAGGGAAAAAAGTGGTGATACTGGGGGGCGGTGATACCGCAATGGATAGTGCGCGTTGTGCAGTGCGGTTAGGCGCTAAATCTGTTCAGGTAGTTTACCGAAAGTCTCAACAACAAATGCGTGCATCATTGAAAGAACAGCACCATTCTTTAAATGAAGGTGTGCAATTTATTTTTAACCATCAACCACTTGAAATTATTGGTGTCGAATGGGTCACAGGGGTTTCTTTTAAGACTCAAACAGGTGAAAAAACAATAGCAGCCGATCAAGTAATTTATGCTTTTGGTTTTTTTCATGCGCCTCCTGTTTGGTTATCACGACTGGGCGTTGCAACCAATCAACAGAATAGAATTTCTATTAATAAGCATGGCAGAACCAGCAATGATAAGGTTTTTGCTGGAGGAGATAATACTCATGGTGCTGATTTGGTGGTGACGGCTGTTGCTGCTGGATTACGAGCTGCGGATGCGATGATAGAGCAATTGAAAATTCGTTCAATAAAAATTAATGTAGGACAATGATACGTTATCCCATTATTATTTCATTGCTTGCTATTATTGGTGGCTATTTTTTTATTGAATATCATCAACAAGGTGAAGCCACGGGGCATTATTCTAGGTATTGGACGCCTAACGCCGTTCATCAATACTGGTCACCCGATGATTTCTACCAATCAACTCAAAATGTGGTGGGAGAGTTTGAAGGAGCTCAATGTGTTACTTGTCATCAGGCAATAACTCCAGGTGTTGTCAATGATTGGAATAATAGCCAACATGCAACAAACTCTCGTCAGAAAGTTTTTTGTAATGATTGTCATGGTAGCAATCATCAATCTTTAACAATGCCAACTCCTGTTGTTTGTAGCAAATGTCATGAAAAACAGCATGGTGAGTTTATGGGCGAAAAACATTATGGTTTTCCAAGTCATGTATTGGCGATGGAGCGAGTGGTGGATGCTAAGCATTTTGTTGATAAACCCAAAGCTGAAGTTGCTTCCTGTGTGCAGTGTCATTCGGTAGCGACTAAGTGTGACTCTTGTCATTCACGTCATCGTTTTTCAGCAGCCGAAGCTAGAAGGCCAGAAGCCTGTATTACTTGC
>JABHHM010000040.1 GCA_018671575.1 Methylococcales bacterium
GTGATGATGACTGGCCACGACTCACCTCGGCTATCTCCTTACTCAGCGAAGCCCCTTTATTCATTGATGACTCCCCCGCATTGACACCTGCAGATTTAAGGTCACGAGCCAGGAGACTGGTGAGAGAGCAAAAAACAGATTTAGGCTTAATTGTCATCGACTATATCCAGTTAATGAGGTCACATGAAAAAGCCGACAACAGAACAGGGGAAGTTTCGGCCATATCTCGTGGTTTAAAATCATTGGCAAAAGAACTGGATGTCCCTGTTATTGCCTTATCACAATTAAATCGTAATCTCGAACAACGCCCCAACAAACGCCCTGTCATGGCTGATTTAAGAGAATCTGGAAGTATTGAACAAGACGCTGATTTAATCGTCTTTATTTATCGAGACGAAGTCTACAACCCAGAGTCTCCTGAAAAAGGCAAAGCAGAAATCATCATTTCCAAACAAAGAAATGGTCCTATCGGCACAATTAATCTAACCTTTATGGGGCAATACACCAAATTTGAAAACTTTGCTCCAGAAATGGGGGTTAGTGAGAGGTATTCATGAAACCAGCCGTGCAAGCGACCATTAATCTCGCTGCACTCAAATACAACTTGCAAAGAGTTCGTGATTGCATCACTTCTCATCAGCAAATTATTGCTGTCATTAAAGCCAACGCCTATGGCCATGGAATCATTGAAGTCGCCAAAGCACTCACCGAATTGGATGCCTTTGCCGTCGCCCGACTAGAAGAAGCCATTACATTACGCCAAGCGGGTTTTAGTCAGCGCATACTCATATTGGGCGGTATTTTTAATACTGAGGAATTGTTGCGTGCCATTAAAAACCAATTTGACCTAGTCGTTCACAGTGAACACCAACTATGCCTATTGGAATTGATCAATAACAGCCAGCCAATCAATGTCTGGTTAAAACTCGACACAGGCATGCATCGACTTGGTATTAATCCAGAACTAACCCAACAATTTCATCAACGACTTAACCGTATAAACTTTGTCAATGAAATTATTGACATGACCCACCTTGCCGATGCAGACAATAAATCATCTGACAACACCGAGCAACAACTTCAATGCTTTGAGAACCACAGCCAATCAAACAATGTCAGCATTGCAAATTCAGCAGGAATTTTACATTGGCATCAAACAAAACAAGGCTGGGTACGTCCAGGCATTATGCTTTATGGCTCATCACCCATGCTCAAAACATCTGGCCCAGATGAAAACCTAAAAGCGGTCATGACACTTAAATCACGACTCATTGCCATCAATCAATATCACCAAGGTGAGTCCATTGGTTATGGTTCAACCTGGACTTGTCCATCAACGACAAAAATCGGTGTTGTTGCCATTGGTTACGGTGACGGTTATCCCAGAAACATTGCACCTGACACCCCTGTACTATTACACAATCAACGCTGTTCTATTGTCGGTCGAGTATCTATGGATACGCTCAGTATTAATATAAATAACATTGAAAATTGCCAAATTGGAGATGAGGTGACATTATGGGGAGAAGACTTACCCGTTGATGAAATTGCAGACTCCGCTAATACCATTGCTTATGAATTATTATGCAATCTAACCAATAGAGTAGACAAAGCTTATAAGTAGGTAACCACCTCAAAGCACAATTATTTTAAGGAAATAACAAGTGTCTTTAGCCCAAAAAATAATACCCGACATTAGTGAACATGACTATTTAGAGGGCGAACTGATCAGTGACATCAAACACGAATATATTGCAGGCAATGTCTATGCAATGGCTGGAGCAAGCAAAAATCACGAAAGAGTATTAGGTAATGTATTTGCCGATATAAAAAATCATGTCAAAATAAACAAATTAACCTGTGATGTATTTGCCTCTGATATTAAAGTAAAAGTTGAAAATATTGGAATTAATTATTTTTACCCCGACATTATGGTATCTTGCGATACAGAAGATAACGACAGTGAATATTACATTAACTCACCCATTATTATTGTTGAAGTATTGTCTAAATCTACTAGAAAAAATGATTTAACCACAAAAAAAACAGCCTATTTAAACATCCCAAGCCTTCAAGAATACATAATCATTGAACAAGATTTTTGCGAAGTAGAAGTTTTTAGAAAAAATGAGTATTGGAATTCTACTCGTTATTTTCTTGGAGATAACATTACATTTAATTCAATTGATATCACAATTTCAGTTGAAGATATTTATTATCAAGTTAAAAATGAGGATATTTACAGCTTCTTAAGAGAAAAGGAAATAATATCAAAAGAGTGAAAATAGTCCAAAAAGTCTGCTACGCCTCATAACATTAATAGTTTAAAAAAAAACTATTATATCGTTTATTAGGCTATAATAGCTTATATGAAGACTATTAAAAATAAAAATGAAACTATCAAAATGCTAGGGGATAGACTCAGAAGCAATAGAATTAGTCGGCATGACACCCAAGAAGCAGCGGCTACACGCATTGGCATATCTCTGTCCACTTATAAAAAAATGGAACAAGGTATTAACAATACCAAACTCGAAAACTGGGTCAATGCAGCTTTTATTTATGGTGACGTCAATATTTTTGAAGAATTATTCCCGCAAAGCCTGTTTGACCAATCGGCCAACCGACAACGCGTAGCCAGATGCAAACGTTAGTCGTCTGGCTAAGACTCCCTCAAGGCGGACAAATACAAGTTGGCCAGCTAATCAGTAGTGAACCTGATCAAAAAAGAGGGGGACGTTTACAAGGTGAATTTCGCTATGACAAGCATTATATTAACCAAACCAATGCCTTTTCCTTAGATCCTATCCACTTACCGTTACAAAGTGGGATCATATCAGCCGACCGCCCCTATTCAGGCATTCATGGTGTATTTGAAGACTCTCTACCAGATGATTGGGGACGTAAAATACTCATCAAACGCTACAACATTGCAAGACCCAAACAACGCGCGCCAACTTTATTGAAGTATCTTGGAAATGAATCATTAGGAGCCTTGGCCTATACTAAAAACAAGCAATGGCAGACTACCCAATTTCCAGATGAAACTGCAACTTTATCTGACCTAATTATCGCCGCAGAACAATTTGAAAACAATCAGGCAGAGCATCATTTAAATGATGTGATCATGCAACAATTATTTCAGGCGGCAAGCTCACCTGGCGGAGCTCGCCCTAAAATTGTTTTAGAATATGACCAACAATATTGGATAGCCAAGCTTCCATCAAATAAAGATCAAATGGATGTGGTGAGAATTGAAGCGGCTACTTTAGATTTGGCAAAACAATCTGGTATTATTGTTCCTGATTTTTTTGTCACAGAAGTCATTGGACGACCTATTTTACTGGTTAAACGATTTGATATAACCTACCTGGAACATGGAAAAACAGGACGAAACCACGTCATCAGTTTACAAACACTATTAGGATTAGATGGTTATTATACGGCAGGCTATAGTGACATTGCGGATATTATACGCACTTTGTCAGATATTCCTGAAAGAGACATGGAGTTAATCTACAAACAAATGCTGTTTAATGCCATGATTGCAAATACTGATGATCATCTCAAAAATTTTTCGATGTACCGCACGAATAAAGGCTGGGAATTAACACCTGCTTATGATTTATTGCCTGACGTAGAAAATCGACGAGAACATGTTTTGAATTTTGGCAACACAGGGGCAATCCCTGTTAAAGATGAATTAATAAGACTGGGTAAATCCTTTTCTTTAAGTAAAGCTAAAATTAATTATTATTATGATGAAGTCAGAACCACAATAGAACAATATCACAGTTACTTAATACGACATGAAGTACCCGATAGAGACATAAAAATTATTATCGACCGAGTTAAAACACGCTTAAAATTATTATCTTAAAAATACCCATGAAAAAGAAACCAATCAAATACATTTGCCAGGAATGTGGCGCAGAGCAAATAAAATGGTCAGGACAATGCCCTGACTGTAAAGCCTGGAACTCAATGATAGAGACCATCAACAAACCAGCAGCCAAACACACGCCACAATTTTCAAGCTATGCAGGTGAAATGGCAAACTCTCAAGTATTACAACTCAATGAAGTTGAAATTCAGGATGAACCACGAATTACCACCAATATCACTGAGCTCGACCGAGTTCTGGGTGGTGGCTTAGTACAAGGTTCCGTGGTACTGATTGGTGGCGACCCAGGCATTGGCAAATCAACTCTTTTATTACAGGCATTGGTTTCATTAGGCCAACAACTCAATGTTTTATATGTGACAGGAGAAGAATCTTTACAACAAGTCAGTATGCGTGCAACACGACTAGAACTGAAAGCCGACACACTCAAAGTATTGTCTGAAACCTCGGTTGAGGCCATCATAGAAATCACACAAAAAATCAAACCCCAGATCATTGTCATTGACTCAATCCAGACCATTTTCACCGAACAACTGCAATCTGCTCCTGGCTCAGTCTCTCAATTACGAGAAAGCACCGCCATCTTAGTCAGGTTTGCTAAAATAACCAATACTGCTTTATTTCTGGTGGGTCATGTCACCAAAGAAGGCACCTTGGCAGGACCAAGAGTTTTGGAACACATGGTCGATACTGTATTATACTTTGAAGGTGATAGTGGCAGTCGTTTCAGATTGATTCGTGCCTGTAAAAATCGTTTTGGTGCAGTCAATGAACTGGGCATTTTTGCAATGACAGAAAAAGGCTTGAGAGAAGTCAATAATCCATCGGCCATTTTTCTGTCTCGCCATGAAGAACCTGTTTCAGGCAGTATGATTATGGTCACCATGGAAGGCAGTCGTCCATTATTGGTTGAGGTCCAAGCATTGGTTGATGAAAATCACAGTCCATCGCCTCGTCGAGTAACACTGGGCCTGGAACACAATCGTTTATCGATGCTGATTGCCGTCCTCAATCGTCATGGTGGCATCGCAATTTATGATCATGACATTTATGTCAATGTAGTCGGTGGTGTCAGAATTCTGGAAACAGCCGCTGATTTACCTGTTGTTATTGCCGTTCTTTCCAGTTTTAAAAACAAAAAATTACCACCTGACTGGATTATTTTTGGTGAAATTGGACTTTCTGGAGAACTTCGTCCAGTACCCAATGGACAAGAACGACTCAAAGAAGCCTCAAAACATGGCTTCAAAAAAGCCATTGTGCCCAAAGCCAATTGCTCACAAAAGCTTGTTGGCAAACTACAAGTCATACCGATGAATTCATTGGAAGACGTTTTAGAGTATATTAGAAATGACATTTAAAAAAAATTCTGTGCAAATTATCGGCTCTTACAATGATTTATTGGATGAGCAATATGATTTAAACATTGAACTACATTCTGGAGACAATCTAACCTGGTCTCATTGTGGATTAACGGCGGATTACGTTGCACAATTTTACTCAAAAATACTGCCTACTGAAAACCCGACCAGCAATGAAATTTTTCACACCATCAATTATATTGCCAATGAATTATTGGAAAATGCATTTAAATTTAAAAGTGATGGCCATATTGTACTGCAATCTATTATAGATCATCGCGCCTCATCAAAACTAACGCTCATTATTTCCAATCAAATAAATATCAACCAAGTTGATCCACTTATTGAACAGCTGAGCATATTGATTAATTCAGATGTAGAACAACTTATGCTAGAAAAATTGGAGGCAAATGCAATCAGCGACGATGATTCCACATCCTGTCTCGGGTTTATTACAATGATTAATGACTATGATGCCTCATTGGGTTGGAAAATTTCTGGCAATGAAAATGAAAAAATAACAATAAGTATAATGGCTCAAATAAGCATTGATAATTTTGGGACTAAAAAATGATTTTTAATTATAATTTATAGACATATTTACCCATAGAGGTTTTAACCATGAAATTCAATACCGATGATTACAAAGTTTGGGATGATGAAAATCAGACCGTTCACATTGAAGGTAGCTTGCGTTTAGGTAGCAGTAAAGAATATGCTTTCATCACCAATTTACTGCATGATGTATTAAAAGAATCAGACAATAAAAAAATTGACATTGATTTATCCCAACTCATTTTTCTTAATAGCTCTGGCATTAATATTCTTTCAAAATTTGCTATTTATGTTAGGAAGCAAGGTGCAATTACCTTTTCGGTCAAAGGCTCAAAAAGCATTCCATGGCAAGGCAAATCTTTACCTAACTTAAAGAAACTTTATCCTGCATTGGAATTGGAATTTACATAGAGGCAAATAACAATGCAATTTTTAGATGTAAAAACAGACTACGCTTTCAAAAAAGTTTTTGGTAGTTCAGCAAGCAAAGAGATTCTCATCAGTTTTTTGAACAGCATTCTCTACCTCAATGAAAGCAATATCATCAGCGACCTAACCATTGTTGACCCCTACAACATCCCCATGATAAAAGGTGTAAAAGACACCTTTGTTGATGTAAAAGCAGTACTAAATGATGGCTCAAAAGTCATCATAGAAATGCAGGTATTAAACCACAAAGGCTTCGAGAAAAGAGTGTTATACAATGCGGCTAAAAATTATTCCATCCAACTCACTAAAAATGAAAATTATCATTTACTCAATCCAGTAATTGCACTGAGTATTGTTGATTTTACCATGTTTGAAGGATCATCTGTCACCAGTCGTTTTAAATTGTTGGAAAAAGAAAAATTCATCCATTACAGTGATGACATCGAGCTGGTATTTGTTGAATTACCTAAATTTAATAAAACCATTGATGAATTAACCAACATTGAAGAACAATGGATCTATTTCTTAAAAAATGCAGGCACGCTAGATTACATCCCAAAAACCTTTGACCAGTCAATACAGCAAGCATTGGATGTTGCCAATGAAGCCAATATGACTTTTGATGAACTGGAAGCTCAGCACAAACGAAAAGAGTTTATCTACATTCATAAAAGTTCAATTGAACTGGCTGAAGACAACGGGTTTGAAAGAGGTATGAATAGGGGTATTGAAAAAGGCATTGAAAAAGGCATTGAAAAAGTTGCAATTAACATGCTAAAAGAAAAAATTGATAGCAATACTATTGCATCAACCACAGGCTTGACGGAACAAACCATTGATCAACTAAAAAAGAAAATCTAATTTTTTCTAAACCACCATTGTTTTCTAATTATTTTCAGCAATACTTTAACCCAAGGAACGGTAGTTAAATAACGCTCACATTTTACTTCCATCTTTACATCATATTTGGCTGATCTTCAATCGAAAAATCTCGCATCAGAATAACTAGGAGGCTGTCCGAAAATAGAGTTTGTGAAATTTACACCGCAACATATTGCGTTTTATTACTTGATAATACACTGTATATTGTGGTTAATTTTTAAAAGTTTGCATTCTCGGACAGCCTCCTAGTGCTACTATTTTTCTCCATCAGATCAACCAAATCTGGTACAAAGCTGAAACCGAGCTGTAAAAGTTATTTAAGAACCATCCCTACAGTTTGTGATGCCATTCACAGCCTTTAGTGATAATAACTGGCAATATAACACTTATCGTCCAGTACGAGCCATTGGTCGCCTTTATATTTTAATAATTTATAATAGCGCCTATACTTTCAACCAAGTCATCGTTATTACACAATAACAGGTGAAAAATAACAAATTTAATCAGTCTTTTTTAACTACAGTATTCTTTTGGAGGAATATTTATGAATAACAAAACACAACGCCGCTCACAAGGTGGTTTCTCATTGATCGAATTAATGATCGTTATTGCAATTATTGGTATTTTAGCGGGTGTTGCGATTCCACAGTATCAAAACTTTGCGGTTCGATCTGATGCAACGGCACAATACCTTAATGCCATTAGACCTATTCAATTGGCTATTTCTGAATTTGCAGCAATTAACAGCCGAGCTCCTGATGAAACTACAACACCTAGCGAACTTAATACTGTTGCACTAGGTGATGAAGCTTGTTCTGGTAGCATATTAAATGTTAGCTATGCTAGAACATCAGATATTTTAGGTGTTATTACTGCAACTGCCAATACAAACCAAGGTGTTTGTAAAGGTGCGAAAACTGATAATACAAGAAAAGCAACTGTTCCAAAAGAAATGGAAAGTAAAAAACTGGTTGTTAATGCCAATGTAACAGTCAATGGTGCGGTTACTTTTGCTATAGATTCTGCCGCTTCTGATTTAGATGACAAATACTTACCTAAATTACGTTCTAACTAATCTTAGTGACCACATAAAACAAGGAGTCCTCGGACTCCTTTTTTTTAGGATACCGACATGAAATATCAACTGAATAATAAGTCTGATGGTTTTTCACTGATCGAGTTAATGATTGTCATTGCAATCATTGGTGTTTTAGCAGGTGTTGCCATTCCTCAATATCAAAACTTTGCAGTTCGATCTGATGCAACGGCACAATATCTGACCGCCATTAGACCCATACAAATTGCCATTTCTGAATTTGCCACCGTCAACCATAGATGTCCACTCACAGCAGAACTTACTACTGCTTCAGTTGGTGACGAAGCATGTACTGGCAGTATACTAAACATTACCTATGTATCAACAACTGACCCACTAGGTGTTATTACCGCAACAGCCAATGTCAACAATGGCGTATGTAAAGGACTCAAAACGGATAACATAAGAAAAGCAACTGTTCCAAAAGAAATGGAAGGAAAAAAACTGGTTGTTAATGCCAATGTGACGACAAATGGCGCTGTAACTTTTACTATTGATACTGGAAATACTGATCTAGATCCCAAATATACCCCTAAATTACGTTCAAATTAATATTTTACTCAAACAAATACCAATTATTTTTTTGATGTTACTCCATACCATGTATTGATGTCGAGAGAGTCAAATACAAAACCTGTTTTCTTGTCAACCAATACCACAAAATCTTTAACGCTACCCACCAAATAAAAATAAGCCGTATTTGCCACAGAAATTCCAGCACGATGACATTTCTGCCTAACAATCAGATCAATCTTTGGATGGAATTTTAGAATATCCTCAAATTTAATACCTTTATCTATCCATTCAGGCAAATGTGGTTCGTAAAAATCATACATTTCAGGCCGAAAAACAATAGATTTTCCGTTTCCAGCTAATAATTCTTCATAAATTTTTACTGCCTTATCCATATTTTCTTTATAATTCATGAAAATATAATTTGGTAAATCAAATATTCCCGTTTTTAATGATTCATTTTTTAATTTTGTAAGATCCCCTACTGTCGATTGAGTAATCACATGAAATTTATTCACATTAAAAACAACATAAACAGGCCGACCAGAATAAATAATTGACCCACCATAAACCAAAGCAACAATTTGAATCAGTACAATGACAGATAAGTCAAATTTAAGACTCTTTTTATCTGGCTTAAAAACTACAAACGTCATCAATGGGCCAAGAATCAAATCGATCACAACCAGTAATATGATAATATCCCAACCACCTTCAGCATCCATCAGTGGTTTTGGGTACCATACAAAAAAAACCAGTAATAAAAATGAAGCAACAATAACTGCACTGATGGAAAAATGAGTCAAAAATGCCTTAATTTTATATTGCATTCTATTGCCTTTTTTATAAATGAAATCACATAATTTTATACCTTTTATTTAAACTAATAAACATTCAAAACTAATTAGACCTCATCTTTATCCTTATCAATCAATAATGCTTCCAACATTTTTTCTCTAAAATCAGTCAGTCCATTTTGTACTAAGTCATAGGTTTTATCCACATTATCAGCCACTTCACCTTTAAACTCCTCCAAACCACCCAATATTTTTTTAGCATCTTCAAACCCCGTATCAATGCCTTTCCCAATAACCTCCATAAAGCGATCCAGTGCGGTTTCATCATCCAATTCTGGGTGCTGTTCTTTATAGGCTGGAAAAAAAGCAGTTGCCATCTCAACGATTCGACCCGCGGTTGCTTCAGGCGAATAATCGTCTTCCTCTGCAATATCCAACGATTTTTTTGCACCTTCAACGGGTGCATTTTCCAATTCAGCTTTAATGGCTGACTGCATTTCAGTTTCAACTGATTTAAACAGCAAACTCATCGGCTGGCTACCCGATGAAATACTGACATCAACTGATGCTGAAATAATTTGTTGATTCAATTCTGCTTTATATGAATCAATTTTTAATTTATTATGACTCATTTGATTCACATCAAGATGAGGTGTATTTATTTCCATTGACATTTTACTTCTCCACAGTTTTTAGATTTCCTCAATAAGCTTATCGACACTGTTATTTAAAACTTTAGCTTTTTTTTAAAAAATTAAAAATAAATTTTATCTTATGAATACTATTGCAAAATTTCAAATACACAAAGATGTTGCCAATGCGTTATCTGAAGACATTTTAACAGGTGATTTAACCGCTGAATTAATCCCTGAAAACACTTTGCTCAAAACAAAAATAATCAGTAGAGAAAGTGCAGTTATTTGTGGTTTGCAATGGTTAACCACTGCTTTTTTACAGATGGATGAAGACATCAATGTTCAATGCCTAGTTACAGATGGTGAATTAGTCCAGGAAAACCAAACTATCTGTACCATTGATGGCAATGCCCGAAGCATTTTAACCGCAGAAAGAACGGCTTTGAATTTTTTACAATTATTATCAGGAACGGCCACCACTGCTAAAAAATTTGCAGATAAAATCCATCAACTGAATACCCACACCATCATCTTAGATACCAGAAAAACAATTCCAGGTCTTCGTTTAGCTCAAAAATATGCCATATCTTGTGGTGGTTGCCATAATCACAGAAAAGGTCTTTACGATGCATTATTGATCAAAGAAAATCATATTCAGGCATGTGGTTCAATTACTCAAGCCATAGTCAGTGCAAAAAATCGCTATCCAGATAAAACCGTAGAGATTGAGATTGAAAATA
>JABHHM010000264.1 GCA_018671575.1 Methylococcales bacterium
AAAAATAGGCGTATAGTCGAACTATACAACTATTTTTGCAACAAAAAAGGTGGACAAAAAAATTGCTATGCCCTTTGGGTACAAGCAAGTTGGATGTTTATTTATTGCGAATCCCCTTATGTTCCTCATATTGTGCGGTAACTGATTATACTACCAGGAGATAAGTTTCGATTGAGCGGTCAATCCTCAGCCCTGCTATAAGCTGAAAGGGGAAAAGTTAGTTTTTACTTGAGAGTATTCCCCTTCAGAAAATAGAAAGCCGAGCATATAGCGTTCAATGAGTTTAATATTTTCTAGCGTTGCAGTCGTGAGTCCATTTTCGTTAATAATAACAGTTAGAAAATCCAGCCATTTTCTCCAACCTTCTTTGGAGACATTTTGATAGATTCTTTCGCCAAATTCTCCAGGAATTGGTGGGCAGTCCAGTCCTTCTAAATCTTTATTTAATACAACGCATTTTACTGTATGTGACATTAGTTTCTCCGCTATAACTGTATTTAGGCAACTCGCAATAAATAAACTACCCATCTTACGGGTTCTTTTGTTCGTCTTATTTGTTGAGCATCATAACATCTAAATAAAGCCAAAAAAAGATTATCGTTTAACCAATAATGTTTTTGTAATGCCGAGCGAGGAAAGTTTTTGGTTGAATTGCTGGGTTTCTTGTTCGTTATCCATAGGGCCGATTTGAATTCGGTAGATAGACTGATGTTTGTTTTTAAAAATATTAATTTTAGATAATTTGTTGTTCATTAGTTTATTTTTGTAAATTTCAGCATTGTTCTTTTTGGTAAATGCTGCAATCTGTAAAAATGTTTGACTAGATGGGTACTTGTTATTTGTATTTTGTTCAGAATTAAAGGAGTTTAGTGGGATACTGGATGCAATAACTTTGATGTGTACAGGTGTTGTTCCTTGTTGGTTGTAGCCTAATTTAACCGCTGCGGCATAGGATAAATCAATGATTCTGTCACCATGAAATGGACCTCTATCATTCACTTTGACAATAATTGTTCGTTTATTTTTTAGATTGGTGACTTCAAGGTAAGTTGGTAATGGCAATGTTTTGTGCGCAGCCGTTAACGCAAACATGTCATAAGTTTCACCGTTGGACGTTTTCCTACCGTGAAATTTTTTTCCGTACCAGGACGCAACACCTTTTTCTTCGTATCCATCGCTATGATCCATAACATGGTAGCGTTTACCATTGATACTATAGTAAGGAGGGTTGCCCGCCTGACTTCGGGCGACAACCCTGGGTGTGATTTCTGGAATTAATTCGGAGTCAATGCTTTTAGCAGGTGGACCATCATTATTAATCATTAAGCGATTGTGCATAATAGATTGTCCACAACCAGATGTTATGGCAACCAATGTAAAACTGGCTAGATACTTGTTAAATTGTTTCATTTTGAACTAATTATTATTATTTTGGGGTATACCTATAATAATAGTCAATTTTCATCAAATTGTTACAAAGGATCTTCTAGCTTATCCAATTCTTTTTTTGTTTTGATTTCTTCACTGAGTTGAAAGACTGCCATGGCATAGAGTGAACTGATGTTGTATCGAGTAATGACATAAAAATTATGAAATGTGACCCAAAATTCATCGTTGTCTTTTTGTCTAAAGACTGTCAGCTTTGCTTTTTGCGCTGTGTTGATTGTGGGTTTGATTTTAACATTGTGTTGTAAAATGGTTTTTAGTGTTTTTTTAGGTTTTAATTTTTTGTGTAAGACTTTTTTGTATTTTTTACCTTTGGTTGTCGCTAGATAGGCAATGTCTTTAGAGTTCTTTTTCCAGCCATGTACCGCAAAATAGTTGGCAACACTGCCAATGGTATCAGTCGTGTTATTCCAGATATCACGTTTACCATCGTTGTCAAAATCAATGGCATATTCTCTATAACTACTAGGCATAAATTGTGGAACTCCCATGGCTCCAGCATAAGAACCCGTGGGAATGGTTGGGTTTAATTTTTCTTTACGAGTCAATAATAAAAAGTGTTTAAGTTCCTTTTTGAAAAAACGACTGCGTTTGGGGTAACCAAAGCCTAATGTATAGAGTGCATCTAAAATCCTAAAAGAGCCTGTGTTGCCTCCATATTTTGTTTCTACTCCAATAATGGCAACGATAATTTCTGGTGGAATGCCATATTTTTTATAAGCTCTGTTCAGTGCTTTTTCGTTAGCATTCCAAAAATCAACGCCTCCTTGAATACGATCTTGACGTAAAAATATTTTTCGGTAACGATGCCATGTCATTACACTTTCTGCGGGTCTACTGATGGCTTTAATGATATTTTTCTTATGGACGGCCTGATCTAATACCTGTTTTAACTCCTTTTTATTAAAGCGGTGTTTGTCATGCATTTGCTGAATGAATTTGCTAATATTTTTTTCTTTACTGGTCGCATGGCTTGTTGAAATAGAGGGAATAATGAGTGTCAGGAGTAGGATTTTAATTATTGTAAGTTTCATTGAATATTCCTTAATATTGTTTTTATAAATACTATCTGAACTGGTTTTTATTGAATAGATTAAACTGATATATTTATTGTTTTTTTATGCATGAAGCAATTTTTTATGGCTGTGAATCGACATTAAAATACCAAAGCCAGCCATTAATGTAACCATTGATGTTCCACCGTAACTGATGAGTGGTAAGGGAACACCAACCACAGGTAGTATGCCACTGACCATGCCAATATTGACAAAAATGTAGACAAAAAAAGTGAAGGTTATGCTGCCAGCCAATAATTTTGAGTAGGTGTCTTGAGCCTTGGAAGCAATCATTGTTCCTCGTACAATAATGAATAAATAAATGCTTAAAAGTATTAATACGCCAATTAACCCAAATTCTTCAGCATAAACTGAAAAAATAAAGTCAGTCTTTCTTTCAGGTAAAAACTCTAAATGTGATTGAGTGCCATTTAGCCAACCTTTGCCTATTAAACCTCCAGATCCAATGGCAATTTTTGATTGAATAATATGGTAACCTGCGCCCAATGGATCTCTTTCAGGATTTAAAAAAGTGATCACACGGGTTCGTTGGTAGTCATGCATCATATACCATAAGCCAGGAGCCATCATGGCCAATAATGTCATTGCACCAATGATGAATTTATAGCGAATACCCGAAAAAAATAAAACAAAAGCACCTGCACTGGCAACCAATAGCGATGTTCCTAAGTCTGGTTGTTTGGCAATAAGTAAGGTCGGTATTAGGATAAAAGTGAGTGATAGAATGACTTGTTTGGTGGAGGGAGGGAGTGGTTTTTCAGCAAAATACCAAGCAAGCATCATGGGAACAGCAATTTTCATTAATTCGGATGGTTGAAATCGAACAAAACCCAAATTTAACCAGCGTTGTGCACCTTTTCCCATTTCTCCTGTCACCAGTACGGCAATGAGTAATAATAGTCCTGCAATGAAAAGCCAATGAGACCACCGAAGATATTGTTGTGGTGGAATTTGAGCCAGTACAAACATGACTGAAAATGCGATGCCGAGACGTACGGCTTGCTTAATGATTAAATTAATATCTTGGCTGCCAGAGCTATACAAAATAGCCATACCCAATGCTGACAAAGTTGTTAATGCAATGAGTAATGGAATATCTAAATGTAAAAAATGATTATTACTGATGTGGTTCGATGTCAGACTGCTGGAATAAGAAAGCATTATATTTTCAACTGATTTATTTTGACCCAATGGGCATGATTTTAAAGTAATGTTCTAGTATTTTTTTTGCAATGGGACCCGCTGTAGAGCCTCCATGACCACCATTTTCTGCAATGATTGCAAGGGCTATTTTAGGTGAGTGTACTGGTGCAAATGCAACAAAAAGAGCATGATCACGCAAGGTTTTCGCTAGACCTTTTTCATTGTATTCTTTGTCTTGAGCAACTGTAAAAACTTGAGCAGTCCCTGTTTTACTGGCGACAATGTATTTGACGTCTTTAAATATTTTTCTGGCAGTGCCTCTTTTGCCATGAGAAACTTCAATCATTGAATCAAAAATTGCTTGCCAATGATCATCGTGATTTAATTTAATTGTGTTGATTGCCCTAGGTTCTATTTGTGTTGTTTTAGAATGTCCTGTGATTTCATTGACCAATCGGGGAGAAATGCGCTTGCCTTTTCTTGCCAATGTTGCGACAGCAGAGGCTAATTGAAGTGGTGTGGCCAACATAAAACCTTGGCCTATGCCTGTGTTAACAGATTCTCCTGGAAACCAGACCTGTTTTTTAACTCGTCGTTTCCATTTTCGGGAAGGCATTAAACCACTTCTTTCTCCATAAATATCAATGCCACTGTGTTCACCGAAGCCAAACTGGTTCATAAAATTTTGCATTTTATCAATGCCTAAGGTGATGGCTAAATTATAAAAATAGACATCGCAAGATTGAGCAATTGATTTTTTTAAATCAACGGAACCATGACCTACTTTTTTCCAACATCGATAGCGATGAGAATTGTCGGGCAATGAAAAATAACCTGGACAATAATTACGCTGTTCAGGTGTTGTTACTTCATGGTCTAAACCCGCTAGAGCAATAAAGGGTTTAACGGTTGAGCCAGGAGGATATTGTCCTTTTAAGGCACGGTTAAAAAGTGGTTTGTTGGGTGAATGATTTAATGCTCGGTATTTTTTGGCTTGTATGCCATTAACAAATAAATTGGGGTTGTAGCTTGGAGTGCTGGCAAAAACCAGTATGCCGCCTGATTCAATGTCGATGGCAACGGCTGCCCCATTAAAGTCATTTAATGCTTCAATGGCTGTTTTTTGCAAGTGAATATCCAGATGAAGTTTTAGGCTCTTGCCAGGTATTGGGTCTTTTCTATTTAATACTCTTACAGTACGACCAACCGCATTGGTTTCTATGTGGTCAAGACCTACCAGTCCATGTAGTTCTTTTTCGTAGGATTTTTCAATGCCTGATTTGCCTATGTGGGAGGTTCCTGCATAATTTGAAGGATCTATTTTTTTCAATTCTTTTTTATTGATTCTACCGACATAACCCAATACATGTGCCGTTAATTCCCCTAAAGGATAGTGGCGATCTAATCTTGCTTTAATATCAATTCCAGTAAATTCGTGTCGGTGGACTGCATATCGTGCAACTTCTGTCTCACTTAATCTGAATCGAATAGGGATGCTTTTAAATCGTCTTTTTTGTTTGAGGTTTTTTTTGAAAAGAGAAATGTCATGGTCGGAAATGCTTATTATTTTTTTTAATCTGGCAATGGCAGAGTCAAGGCTTTTTATTTTTTCAGGAATAATTTCAAGACTATAGGATGTTAGGTTTTCAGCAAGCAAAATTCCGTTTCTATCGTATATCAAACCTCTGGTGGGTTGAATAGGGGTGATTTTTACGCGGTTATCATCAGATAAAGTGGTATAAAGTTGGTGGCTACTGACTTGTAAGTGAATGAGCCTGAGTATTAATAGAAATAATAGGATACAAATAATAATTAAACCAACCGCTGCACGGTTTATAAATAATTGGTTTTCTTTGATATTGTCCTTAATGTGTATGCGATTTTGAATCATTGTTTTGCTTAATTTAATCCTGAATCCGAAAATTCAAATCGGTTGTGCCCTAGAGTATGTTAGCTCAACTTGAAGTGTTGGCTTTAGGCTAATTAATGCCAAATCGTCTTCTCAAGTTTCTTAAGATAAAAAATATGATGGGCCAAATTAACATGCCTGTGACAGATGGTAGCCAATATAGCCAGGTTCTTGGTGCTTGCCCTGTAATGCCGACAACCCATAAATTAATTAACTGATTTAGGGTCAATAACATAAAAACAGTCAGTGCTTGCTGCCAAAGAGGGTAAAGCTTCATGCGTTCGTGTAATTGTATGCTGGCATAGGCAATGAATGTGAATCCCAGTGAATGTTGCCCCAGTAGTGAGCCCGTTAATGCGTCAATTAATATGCCGACTATCCATGCGCTGCCGATGCCAATGCGGTGGGGTAATGAAATGCACCAATAAATAAGAATAATACCTGTCCAGTCTGGGCGAAGATATCTAGTGTATTCAGGTAATGGTATCGCCGTTAATATAAAACTGATAATAAAGCTAAAAAATATGATCGATGTGCCAGATTTATTCATTGTATTGTGGGGGGGGGGGGG
>JABHHM010000038.1 GCA_018671575.1 Methylococcales bacterium
TGCGATCAATTCAACAAAAATTTAGCAATATCAAAAAAACTTATTTTCAATCCATGCCCTATTTGTCAGATAATAAATTACTTGATCAACTGAAGATTGATCTATGGCATCCTAGAGATTTTTTACCTCAAAACTTTGTTAGCCATGAAACATTCACCGCAGAATTTTCGAATGTGGCATTTATTGATTCAAATAAATGCTTGAATCAAAGTTTTTCTGATAATCAACAGTGGGTTTTGCGCACAAAAAAACCAATCGTCAACAATGGGCAACTAAGAAGCCGTTATTCCTATGTCACATTGCATAAAAGTTTTTGGACAACATTATTTAGTCAATCCATATTGAAAACATTGTATGATGAGCATATCCAACCAACCCAACCCATTACAACAATCAAACAGGATATTGCCTCCGCACTTATCCTATTACTGAATACCAATAGAGGGGATATGATACAAAGTGGGTTAATCCGTTTCTTTTCACTACCGCGACTTAAAGAAGATGGTTCAATTTGTAATGAATCCATCAAATTATTATGGCATCAACACCCTATCGTACGATTCGAATTATTAAAATTGACAATAACCAATGAAATACCACGATTAATGGGTGCCTTTTTAGAAAATGACTGGTGTGATTGTCGTGATATTGATTTTTCAGATGAGCAACTGATTGAACTGGATAAATTACTATCAAACAATACCAACCACTTTGAAGACACCCATGCTTGCCAATCATTCAAACTAATTTTTTGTATCATTTATTGGATTAGTTTAAAGCAAGGTCATCTCTCTCTGGAAAGCCCTCATGTGGTTGATAAAGTTTTGTTTAAAGATGATGATTTTTTTTCAACATGGCAAATATTCACCGAAAACCATTCATTGACGACCCGATTTGCTGTCGTCTGTTCTGATAATGCCAAACGATTAATTCAACAAAAGGTCTCAAGCATTGGTTCAATGGGAACAGAATGGTATCTATATGGTGCTGGTCACCTAAGCCGTTACATACTCGACAGTGTAAGCAATGATGACCTCCCATCAGCGATATTATCCAACAATATCAATGAACAAGATCAGACATTAAGAGGCATCAAAATCATCAGTTGTGATCAAATTGATTCTGATACCAAAGCCACAATTTTAGTCGCCACTCGTCAACGACTTTATAAAAATATTATACCCGACTTATATAAAAAATTTCCCAACAGCCAGCTGCTTCCATTTTTTAGCCATGATCATGAGCCATTAACTCAATTAACCACCTCTTCTTATACCAAATGCCTACTGGATTCATTTTACAATAATCAGTTTAATCTAAATTGGTACCAAAATAACGACATAAAAAAATCCTATTCAATGCAAGATTTAGTGTATTGGGGCCAAGCTATTATAGAAAACATGAAACGTCTGCACCCGACACACCAGATACAATCAGGTGACATATTTCCCATCCTATTAAAAACATCTCCAGCAGTTTACGCCATTGTTTATTATTGTTTGTTAAATGGAATTATCCCCACCATTTTATCCTACCCCACCGAGCGATCATCCAAAACGATGTATCGTAAACAAATACGTTCTGTCACCGATAATTTATCGGCAACACTACTCATCACTGATGAACAATTAAGTGAATCAATGATATCTAGTGGTACAGAGATATTTAGATTAAAGGACTGTTATACCCCAACCTTTCCACAAAATAGAGATTTAAGTCACATTGAAATGAGTAGTGGTCAGGAAATTGCGCTCATTCAGCATTCATCAGGAACCACTGGGTTACAAAAAACCATTGCTTTAGAACATGCTCAAGTGATGGCTCAAATCAATGCTTATGGTCAGGCTTTACAGTTCTCAAATACTGACAAAATTGCCAGTTGGCTACCCCTTTATCATGACATGGGTTTAATAACATCATTAATAGGCCCTCCTTGCTGGGGTATTCCTGTCTCTGCTTGTGACCCAATTAGCTGGGTCAATACACCTGCACTCATTTTAAATATGATTTCAAATGAACAAGTTACTCACACCTGGTGGCCAAACTTCACTTTTGCCTTTTTGGCAAAAAGAGTTTTAGATCATCAA
>JABHHM010000364.1 GCA_018671575.1 Methylococcales bacterium
AGTTTATTTATTGCGAGTTGCCTAAGATAACATGCAATAAATAAACTCCCCTATTGCACAGCAATTATTTGTCTTTCTCTGCTACAAAAATAGGCGTGTAAGCCAACTTTTTTAGGTAAAAAAGAGGGACAAAAGAGCCAGTAAGATGGGAGATTTATTTATTGTGAGTTGCCAGGATAGACACGAATAACATTTAACCTAAAATTTTATCAATAGATTTTGTAAGATCATCATTGCTGGCAGAGGCAGAGACGAATACCTCAGAAAACCCCAAACTGTTTGCATGAGTTTTATTTCTGTGACTGGCAACCAGCAATGGGATATCGTATAAATAACTGGCATCAACTTTTTTAATGACATTAACTAAGTTGGTGATAATTTCATTGCTGGTTCCTAGCGTTAAATGAATGGGCTGTTTAGTCAATGCATCATTTAATTCATCAATGTTATATTGAGGATATTGTCTTCGGTAAACATTAATGTAATGAGTGTTTGCACCTCTTTTCTTTAATGTTTGAGCCAATAATTCACGCCCTGTTGTACCTCGAATAATCCATATATTTTTATTTTGGCAATGTTGAAAATACTCCATAGATAGTAGAGCTTCGGAATTACTGTGTGGGGGGGTAATATCAACATTGATATTATTTTTATTGAGTTTTGTTGTTGTTGCATTGCCAATACTGGCAACAATAATGTTATTTTTCTTAAGAATTTCTCCCAATTGGTTGTTCAAGTTTTCACAGGCATTAGCACTGATAAAAATAATGCTATCTGGCAGTACCAGCTTATTAAGTTGTTGATTTATTATGTTGATGGGATACTGAATAATTTCAATCATTGGAAGACAAACTATTTTAAAGCCCAATTGTTTAAGTAAATTACTTAAACTTTTACTTTTATTTAATGGTCTTGTAATCAGAATGTTTGAAAAATTCACAAAATTAATCAAATAGTAATAGAGTCTAGAATTTGTTTCGCGCCCTTTGAAATTAATTCATTTCCAAGCTCTCTACCTAATGCTTCAGCTTCTGATACGCTACCAGTGATACTGGCCTTAATGATTTTTTTACCATCAACTTGTCCAACAAGCGCATTGAGTTCAAGATTATTATTGTTTATGGTTGCATGGCCAGCAATTGGAACTTGGCATCCACCATTGAGTTGTTTATTTAACGCACGCTCTGCCATTAAGCGGTAAGCCGTTTCAGCATGATTGTGAGGGCTAAGTAGTTTGTTGACGGTTTGATTGGTTGACAAGGTCTCAATACCAATTGCTCCTTGACCGACTGCAGGAAGACATTCTGAGGTATCTAAAATAGAGCTTATGCGATTTTCCCAGCCCATTCTTTTAATTCCAGCGGCGGCTAAAATAATTGCGTCATATTCGTTATTATCAAGCTTTTTCAGTCGTGTATTTATATTTCCTCTTAACCATTTAATGTTAAGATCAGGTCGTAAAGCTAAAAGTTGGCACTGTCTTCTTAAGCTTGAGGTGCCAACGACTGCATTATTGGGTAAATCGTGGATAGACTGATATTGATTTGAAATGAAGGCGTCACGAGGGTCTTCTCTTTTAATAATACAGGTAATTATTAAACCTGAAGGTAGCTCCATAGGGACATCTTTCATCGAATGAACTGCAATATCAGATTCATTGCTTAACAGGTTATTTTCCAATTCTTTAACAAATAAACCTTTGCCACCAACTTTAGCCAGTGGCGTATCAAGAATTTTATCTCCTTTTGTAGTTAACTCGATGAGTTCAGTAGTGAGCCCTGGGTTATTTTCTTTCAACTTGTCTGAGATAAATTGGGTTTGCCAAAGAGCAAGAGGGCTTTTTCTGGTTGCAATTTTAATATTCAATATGTGGCCTATATTAATTAATATATAACAATATAATTATAGTATTATTATGATTTTCCTGTTTTAAGTAATTTTCTTACAGAAGCGACATGTCGTCTGCTGACTTCCAGGCAATAATCAATTCCCGATAATTTAACACCAAAACGACCGAGTCCTTGTTTTTCAAGACCGTCTAGTTTATCTAGGGCTATTAATGCATTTCGGTGAATTCGCATGAAGTCATTTGAAAATTCAATTTCTAAATCTTTTAAAGGTTCTTCAATTAGCACTTCACCTTCATTATATCTGACGCAGACATATTTTTGTTCAGCCCTGAAATAAATGATATCTGATACTGGTATTAGTTTCAAATTCCCTCTAACCTGAACACAGATATGGCCTCTGGCTTTTGGACCCTCTTCTCTTGAGTTACCCAGTTTGGATAATTGTACACGCGTTAATAAACCTGCTTTCTCCAATGCTTTTTCAAGTCTTTCTTTTCTAATGGGTTTTAATAAATAATCAACCGCATGTGATTCAAATGCTTCAAGTGCATGTTCATCATAGGCCGTTACAAAAATAATTGCAGGCGGATTTTCTAATCTGGATAAATGCATTGCAGCTTCAAGTCCATCCATGCCTGGCATTCTTATATCCATTAAGACCAGATCAGGATGAAGATTATGGCATTTTTCTAATGCATCGGTTCCATTAAAGGCTTCACCAACAACTTCATGTTCGCTGGTAATATCTTTAAGAAGTCTTTGTAATCTTTCACGTGCGGGTAATTCATCATCTGTGATTAGTATTTTCATGAGGTAAGCTCTGCCAATAAGGGAAAATAATTTCTACAACGAAACCTTCTTGAGTTTGATGTATTCTTAATTTTGCAAGATTATTAAAAAAGCTATCTAGTCTTGCTCGTGTATTATTCATTGCAATTTGATTGCCTTTTCTCTGTGATTTTTTTCCATCTTTTGGTACGGTGTTACAAACAGAAAAGTGGATTAGATTATTAGCTATCCAAGAATCAACATAAATAACACCTCCATCAAATGAAGGCTCAATACCATGATAGACCGCATTTTCCATTAATGGTTGTATTGTCATTGGCGGTAAAATTGCATCTTCAGGAACACCATCAGTATTCCATTCAATTGATAACCGATCACCTAGCCGATGTTTTTCAATTTGAAGATATTGGTGTATCAGTAGAAATTCTTCATGTAAAGAAGAATGTGTTCTATCTGTTGATAAGCAGACTCTGAATAAATCAGCAAGATCTTCAACTATTTCTTCGGCAACTTGAGGGTTGGTTCGAGTTAAAGATGCGATGGTATTCATGCTATTAAATAAAAAATGAGGTCTTATTCTTGCTTGTAATGCCTGAAAATGTGCTTGTGACTCAGCTTTTATTTTTATTCTCCACTGATGTTGAATATAGTAATATCGCAAGACCATTCCGCAAACAATTAAGCTAATACCTATATTAGAGAGTAAAAACCAGCGGTGTTGGATGTTTGAAAATATAATATTAAATTCACCTGCTTTAATCAGATAAAAACTTATTTCACTAACCACTGTGCTGACAAATATCAATAAAACATATGATATAATGACAACCAGTTTTGCATTATTAATATCATTAAACCACTTCCTGACAACACATAATAATATTGTACTTAATAGTGCAATCCATTGAACAAATAACGATACAATACCGAGGTGGTAAAAAAATAAATCACTGGATCTGCTGGTTGTTAAACTGATGGCTATAGAGAGTAATTCTGCCATGATAATGACTGACATGATTGTTTCTACGCTACAAAAATTAGGTAAAAACATGAATTCTTCTTGCTTGTTTTTTTTATTAGACATTTTCAATATTATTTTGTAGATTTATTCTAAATAAAATTTGTTATTAATTAAAAATCATAGCATAAAAATGATGAGAATTTATTTCTCTTATCACAAATATTTAAGCATTAATTTAGAAATTATAAAAGGAATGTTAAATGAAAGAAAAACCATGGCAAGGTCGATTTACTGAATCTACCGATGCGTTTGTAGAAGCATTTACTGCATCAATTGACTTTGATAAAAGACTTTATAAATATGATATCAAAGGCTCAATTGCACATGCATTGATGTTAAATAAATCAGGTATATTGTCTGACAGTGAATATCGCCAAATAAAAACAGGTTTGACTGAAATACTCAATGAAATTACAGATGGAAAAATTGAGTTTAGCATCTCACTTGAAGATATTCATATGAATATAGAAAGTATTTTAACTGAAAAAATTGGTGATGTCGGAAAAAAATTACATACAGGGCGATCACGAAATGATCAAGTTGCAACAGATATCAGGCTCTATTGCAGAGATGAAACAGATAATATTAAAAAACAGATCACCTTATTAATGGAGCAATTACTGTCTGTTGCCAAAATTCATACACATACAATTATGCCTGGTTTTACACATTTGCAAATAGCACAACCCATTACCTTTGGGCATCATATGATGGCATGGTTTGAAATGCTCAAAAGAGACTATCAAAGATATGAGGATTCTAGGAAAAGAACCAATATTAATCCATTAGGTGCTGCTGCACTGGCAGGTACAACGTATCCAATTGATCGAAATTTAACAACTGAAGAATTAAATTTTGATGTAACATCAGAAAACTCATTGGATTCGGTGAGTGATCGGGATTTTATTATTGAATTAATTTCAGCGTCAAGTATTCTAATGATGCATTTAACAAGGTTTTCAGAAGAATTAATTATATGGTCGACTTCACAATTTAACTTTGTTGAATTGAGTGATAGTTTTTCTACAGGCTCTTCTATAATGCCTCAAAAGAAAAATCCTGATGTTCCCGAGTTAATTAGGGGTAAAAGTGGTCGAGTTTTCGGACATTTATTTTCTATTTTGACCATCATGAAAAGCCAGCCATTGGCTTATAATAAAGATAATCAGGAAGATAAAGAGCCATTATTTGATGTAATAGATAACATCAAAGGTTGCTTAAAAGTATTTACTGAAATGATGCCAAATATTTCTATTAACAAAGAAAGAATGCATCAATCAGCAAAAGAAGGTTTTTCAACTGCAACAGATTTAGCTGATTATCTTGTTAAAAAAGGAATTCCTTTTAGAAGCTGTCATGATATTGTGGGTAGTATTGTTAAATATGCATTAGATAATAACTTAACACTACCTGAAATATCATTAGCTAAATATAAAGAATTTAATAAACTGGTTGAGTCAGATGTTTTTGATATATTAACTGTTGAGGGCTCTGTTAATTCCAGAAATCATTATGGTGCAACAGCTCCTAATCAGGTCTCTGAGGCTATTAATAGAGCATATAAATACATCGATAATATAAAAAATAATGAAGATTAATAGTCTTAATATTTATAATTTTAGAAATATTAAGAATACCAGTCTAGAGTTTCATTCTAAAATTAATTGTTTTTATGGTAATAATGCTTCTGGTAAAACAAATCTATTGGAAGCTATTTACTATTCAACACATTTAAAATCTTTTAAAGATATAAAAATATCAAAATTAATTAACATTGAATCAGATGTTTTTGCTCTTCTTATGAAAACATATTCAGCAGATAATGATCGTGAATGTGTCAATGAAATAAAGTTAAAATATAGCAAATCTGCTAAATCACTAAAAGCTAACTGTAATCATCAGAAAATAGAGAAAGTATCTAGTATTGTAAGGCAATACCCCATACTTTTTTTATATCCTGAGCTAATAAAACTTATAGACTTGGGGCCATCACAAAGAAGAAAGTTTTTGGATTTTGGAGTGTTCCACGTGGAACATTCAGATAATTATAGTGTTCTCATTAAAAAATTAAATTATATAGTTAAAAATAGAAATACTTTATTGAAAAAAAAGAGTAAAACAAATGAATTCGACTATTGGAATGAAGTGTTTATTGATGTCTGTGGTGAAATTAATCGAGTAAGGTTAAGGTATATTGAGATATTGAGTAAAGTATTTGGTGAAATATCTAAATCACTACAGTTGTCAGACAATATAATATTAGAATACTATCCTGGTTGGAATATCAAAGGTGGATCATTTGAAGAGCAATTATACCAAAATCATAAGAGAGATTTGATTAATGGTTATTCATCTATAGGTTCACATAGGGCTGATTTAAGAATAAAAGATGATAGCAACGCAATTGATCAGACTTATTCAAGAGGTCAAAAAAAAATGTTTCTTCTTTGTTTGATGTTTTCACATTTAAAATTACTAGAAAATAAATCCCCTATACTGATAATTGACGATGTAAGATCCGAATTGGATAAAAAAAACATTAAAATAATATTCGATTTAATTAAAAATAAGTTTAATAATTCACAAATATTCATCACGGATGTTGATGAATCAGTGGTTTCAGAGATAGAAGAAGGTGATTATTCCATGTTCCACGTGGAACATGGAAAGATAATTAAAAAACTCTAGTTTTTATAATTGTTCCACGTGGAACAAATTAATAAAATGAAGCTGATATGAATAAATACAAATACATGCGTTAGAAATTTGATATAATATTACTTTCTAGTAACACTTATAATTATAACTATATTGGAACATCATACCATGACTGAAAATACCAACTATGATTCATCAAATATTAAAGTTCTAAAGGGTTTAGATGCTGTAAGAAAAAGACCTGGCATGTATATTGGTGATACAGATGATGGAACGGGTCTCCATCATATGGTTTTTGAGGTTGTTGATAATTCAATTGATGAAGCATTGGCTGGGTATTGCTCAGAAATATCAGTAATGATACACAGTGATCAATCTATTACGGTAACAGATAATGGCAGAGGTATTCCTGTAGATCATCATGAAGAAGAGCAAAAGTCTGCTGCTGAAGTTATTTTAACTGTTTTACATGCTGGTGGAAAATTTGATGATAATTCTTATAAAGTATCGGGTGGACTTCATGGTGTTGGCGTCTCCGTTGTTAATGCATTGTCATCGAAATTAAAACTAACAATAAAAAGAAATGGATCAATATATCAGCAGGATTACATTGATGGAGAACCTCAAGATGATATTAAAGTTACGGGGACTACATCTACAACAGGCACCGAAATTAAGTTTTTACCAAGCACCAATATTTTTACTAATGTTGATTTTCACTATGATATCTTAGCAAAAAGATTAAGAGAATTGTCATTTCTAAATTCAGGGGTAAGAATTGTTTTAGCGGATGAAAATTCAGATAAGAATGATGTTTTTGAATATAAAGGTGGTATAAAGTCATTTGTAGAACATCTCAATAAAAATAAATCACCGATTCATAATTCAGTTTTATCTATTATAGATGAAAAAGATGATATGGTTGTGGAAGTAGCATTACAATGGAATGATTCATACCAAGAAAATATTTATTGTTATACCAATAATATTCCGCAAAAAGATGGTGGTAGCCATCTGGCTGGTTTTAGAAGTGCATTAACAAGAACGCTTAATCAATATATTGATAAAGAAGGTGCCGCTAAAAAAAATAAAGTGAGTGCAACTGGAGATGATGCAAGAGAAGGTTTAACTGCTATATTATCAGTTAAAATACCAGACCCGAAATTTTCTTCACAAACTAAAGAAAAACTGGTTTCATCAGATGTTAAACCCGTGGTTGAATCTATTGTTTCAGCAAAACTCAATGATTTTTTATTAGAAAATCCATCTGAAGCAAAACTTGTTGTGAATAAAATGATTGAAGCTGCTCGTGCAAGAGAGGCTGCCAGAAAGGCACGAGAGATGACTCGTAGGAAAAGTGCATTAGATATTGCAGGGTTGCCTGGTAAATTGGCAGATTGTCAGGAAAAAGATCCCGCACACTCTGAAATATATTTGGTGGAAGGGGACTCTGCTGGAGGTTCAGCAAAGCAAGGGCGAGATCGAAGAACACAAGCTATTTTACCCCTAAAAGGTAAAATATTAAATGTGGAAAAAGCACGTTTTGACAAAATGTTGTCATCAGCAGAAGTTGGAACACTGATTACCGCATTGGGTTGTGGTATCGGTAGAAATGATTTTAATGCTGATAATTTAAGATACCATAGAATTATTATAATGACGGATGCTGATGTTGATGGATCACACATTAGAACCTTATTGCTGACATTTTTTTATCGTCAGATGTCAGAACTTGTCGAAAGAGGGCATATTTATATTGCACAACCTCCTTTGTATAAACTAAAAAAAGGCAAGCAAGAACGTTATGTAAAAGATGACGATGAATTGGATAAATATTTGATGCAAATTGCACTAGAAGATGCCAGTTTATTTGTCACCAAAGATGCACCAGCAATCAAAGGTGAAAGTCTGGAATCATTGGTTAATGAATATAATATGGTTCAAATGGTTATCAAACGTTTATCAAGACGACTAAATAAAGATATTCTTGACTCAATTCTTTATATGCCTGAAGTAGAAGAAAAAAACATTCTCAATCATGATGCTATTTCCTCATGGTGTAACGAGCTGGAAAAAAGGCTTAATACGGATGTGACAACCAGTAATAATAAATCTTTATTTTCAATAAAATCTGATTATGATGAATCTGAAGAAACGGTCAAAGTTAATATAATTCTAACGAAGCATGGTGTTGAAACTTATCAAAGTTTTACTTCAGAGTTTTTTACATCATCAGACTACAATAAAATTAAAAACTTAGGCCAAAAAATAACAGAATTATTATCAGTTGATGGTTATGTACAACGTGGTGAAAAAATATTAGAAACATCAAGCTTTAAAGACGCATTAGAGTGGTTGTTTAAAGAGGCAAAACGAGGTAGGGATATATCAAGATATAAAGGATTGGGTGAAATGAATCCTGATCAACTGTGGGAAACCACCATGAATACTGAATCACGAAGTTTGCTGCAAGTACGTATAGAAGATGTGATTGCTGCGGATGATATTTTTACAACTTTGATGGGTGATAACGTAGAGCCAAGAAGAGATTTTATTGAAAAGAATGCACTACTTGTAGAAAATTTAGATGTTTAATAGTAATAGTTTATAAACATTTAATGTAAATTAAATATAAAAAAAGCCAGTTAAATTTTTACTTTAACTGGCTTTTTATTTTTGATTTATTAATTCTCTCTTAACCTTAAATAATCATTAACAAAATCAGCCAGATTATTATAAATACCAACTTTCGCTAAATCATTTGAGTGCTGAGAGATTGTCCTTTCCCCCTTGCCTGTTTTTACCAATATTGGTGTTGCATTAACTTTTCTGGCAACTTCAATGTCTTTATATGAATCTCCTACATAGGGTGTATTGTTTAAATCTGATAGATTCATTCTTTTGACTAATTCATCAAATAAACCAGGTTTTGGTTTTCTACAATCACACTGGTCCTCGGGAAGATGTGGGCAGAAAAATAGTGCTTCTATGTGTCCGCCAACATTTTCTAGTAATTGATAAAATTTTTCATGCATTTTAGATAATGTATCAACGGTAAAATAATTTCTTGATATACCTGATTGATTGGTTAATACAATGACTTTATATCCTGCTTGATTGAGTTTAGCGATAGCTTCTAAACTACCTGGTATCGGTATCCATTCATCGGGCGATTTAATATAGTTATCTGAATCATGATTAATGACACCATCTCTATCAAGTAAAACTATTTTTTTATTTTTCATATTACTCAGTCTCGAAATTCAGATACACGTATTTTTCCATTGATCATTTTTGATTTTCTTGATTCAAGTTTTTTCATCTTTTTCCAAAAAGCATCTTTTAAATCAAAATTTTGCGATATTGCAGTTCCTATCACTAAAATAAATAAGTCAGCACATTCTTCCGCTAAATTTTCTTTACCTTTTCCCTTGGTAACACAAGCGGATATTTCACCCAATTCTTCAGCCATCAAAGAAATACGATAAGTCATATCTTCTCCACCTTTTTCTTTAAACTGATGCTTGTCATGAAATGCCTGTACTTCATCAAGCATTATCTGATATGAGTCTTTGTTGGTGTCATTTTTCATGAATTTTAACTTTCCTGAGATTGAAGTTTTGATAGGTCAGCAATTTGTAAAAATAAATTTTGTATATTATTTAATATTGCCAGACGATTAAATTTGATTTTTTCATCATCAGCCATAACCATGACGTTATTAAAAAAATCATCAGCAGTTATTTTTAGTTCAGATAATATGGTAAGAGATTTATTATATTCTAAATTAATTGTACAGTTATTAACTAATGTCGTGATTTCATTGAGTTTCTTAACTAAATTAATCTCATGTGTATCTTGTAGAAGTTTTTCATCTATTGTTGATTCAACAGCATCAGATTTTTTCAAAATATTTCTAATTCTTTTATTGGCTGAAATCAAACTGACTGACTCAGCTTGTTTGATGAAATCTCTAACAGCAATCAGCCGATTATGAGTATCATCAAGTATCGTCAATTTTCTACTTGAAATAACAGCGTCAATTACATCAATGGAAAAACCACAATCTAAAAAGTATCCCGTTAATCGATCTGAAATATAGTTATAAACCTCAGTTTCTAATGTTTTATTCTCTGATAGGTTATCGAAGTTTTTACAAGAATGCTTAATTAGTTCATCAATATTGATGTCTAATTTTTTCTCAATTAAAATTCGTATAACGCCAATAGATGCTCGCCTTAAACCGAAAGGGTCTTTATCACCCGTTGGTTTTTTTCCTGTAGAAAATATACCTGCAATCGTATCGACTTTATCAGCAATAGAAATAATTTGCCCTATTGAGCTTTCGGGAAGAATATCACCAGAAAATCGTGGCTGATATTGTTCATTCATTGCGATTGAAACAGATTGTTTTTCATCATTACAGTGGGCATAATATTGCCCCATAATACCTTGTAAATCTGGAAATTCACCGACCATTTCGGTCATTAAGTCTGTTTTACAGAGCATAGCTGCACGTTCTACGTCTTCTTTATTGCAGTCTAAAATATCAGCCATAGCGAATGATAATGTTTTAATTCGACAAGATTTATCGTAGATTGAACCTAATTGCTTCTGAAAGATCACATTTTTCAGTTGGTCAACACGCTCAGATAATTTTATTTTTTTGTCTCTTTCCCAGAAAAATACTGCGTCGGCAAGTCGAGGTCGAATAACTTTTTCATTGCCTTCTTTAATGACATTATGGTCTTTGCTGTCAATATTAGCGATGGTAATAAAATAAGGCATAATATTGTTATCTTTATTGACCACAGCAAAATATTTTTGGTGAGATTGCATGCTTGAAATGAGCACTTCTTTTGGAACTTGTAGAAATTCTGTATCAAATTCTCCAAGAATAGCAATCGGCCATTCGACCAAACCAGTGACTTCCTGAAGTAAGTTTTCATCAAGTATGGCCTTGCCATTAACTGATTTTGCTAATGCTTCAACTTGATTTTTAATGTCATTTTTTCTTGTTTCAAGGTCTGCGATGACAAAACCTTTTGTTTTCAAAACTGTTTCATAGTCATTGGCCTTATTAATGACTATATTTTCTGGATGATGAAAACGATGTCCTTGTGTGATATTAGAACTTTGCAAGTTGTAGAGGTTAAAATTCAATACTTCATTTCCATGAATGGCTGTAATCCAATGGATAGGTCTGACAAATTCATCGGTTAAACTACCCCACCGCATTCGTTTTGCAATGGGTAAAGATTGTAAAGATTGTTTGATTAATTCAGGGAGTATCTCATTGCATTTTTGACCTTTTTGAGTGGTTTTAAAGATAAGCCATTCACCTTTTTTTGTTTCCACTTTAATTAAGTCAGATATTTCTACACCACATGATTTGGCAAAACCCAGTGCTGCTTTTGTGGGTTGTCCATCTTTATCAAATCCTGCTTTAACGGAAGGACCTTTGCGTTCAATTTGTTGATCTTGTTGCTGAATATCTAAGTCTGAAATGACAACGGCTAAACGTCGTGGGCTTGCATAATTTTTACTGGTCGTATAATTGAGTTGATTTTTATCCAATAATTCAAGAATTTTCTTGCCAAATGCCTGACTTAGCTTTTCCAGTGATTTTGGGGGCAGTTCTTCAGTGCCTATTTCAATTAAGAAATCTTGTTTTGTAGTCATTAGATGAATTCCCTTATGGTTGTTGTTCTTGAGTTTGGTCTTGACGACACAGAGGAAAACCTAACTTTTCTCGACTTTGATAATAGGTTTCTGAAATAAGTCTTGCCAGTGTTCTAACTCTTAAAATATATCGCTGTCTTTCAGTGACAGAAATAGCATGACGTGCATCTAATAGATTAAAGGTATGAGACGTTTTAAGCACCATTTCATAAGCGGGTAGAGGTAAGTTTAGATCAATCAGTTTTTTGCTTTCAGATTCATACAGGTCAAATAGATTAAACAATTCACTGACTGGAGCGTGTTCAAAATTGTAAGCTGACATTTCAAGTTCATTTTGATGAAACACATCCCCATAAGTGACTTTGCCAAGAGGCCCATCGGTCCATGTTAGGTCAAAAACATTGTCAACCTCTTGTATGTACATTGCTAAACGCTCTAAGCCATAGGTGATTTCACCTGTAACAGGCTGGCAGTTTAAACCACCTGTTTGTTGAAAATAAGTAAATTGAGTGACTTCCATGCCATTTAACCAAACTTCCCAGCCCAGTCCCCATGCTCCCAATGTGGGTGACTCCCAGTTATCTTCAACGAATCGAATATCGTGTAATAGAGGATCAAAACCCAGTAGTTTTAATGAGTTTAAATATAAATCCTGTATATTCAACGGAGATGGTTTTAAAATAACCTGAAATTGGTAATAGTGTTGCAGTCTGTTTGGGTTTTCGCCATAGCGACCATCTGTTGGTCTTCTACAGGGTTGAACATAAGCTGCTCGCCATGGTTCTGGTCCAATGGCTCTTAAAAATGTTGCGGGATGAAATGTCCCTGCTCCCACTTCCATGTCATAAGGTTGTAAGATGACACAATTATTCTCAGCCCAATAATTTTGTAATGCTAAAATCAGTCCTTGAAATGTTTTTATGTTGTATTGTGGTGTTATTTGCGGGTTTTTTTGTGCTGTATTCAAAATTTTTCGCCCAAGGTTATTTTTGAAAGTAGAAGATTGATTTTAACGAAATATTTTAATGATAAACATAACTACGGCACAATTATTTTATAAATAACTTTCATATTATTTTGGGCCTGATTTCTAAGTTATAAAATATTCATTTACAGCTATACTCTAATAAGGGAACGTGGGACTTGCACGAAATAACTTCCTGTTTTTTCGTGCACCTCCCTAAAGATTTATAAATATAAAAATAAAGGATTATCATGCCAGAGTTAAAAAAAGTTTTATACGTTGAAGATGAACCCGATATTCAAAAAGTGGCTTCATTGGCATTAGAAACCATTGGAGGGTTAATCGTAGAAGTATGTAGTTCTGGCAAAGAAGCACTTGAAAAGGCGGTAGATTTTGATCCTGATTTACTGTTATTAGATGTGATGATGCCAGAAATGGATGGTCCAACAACAATGGCAGAGTTGCGTAAAATTGAATCATTAAATAAAATACCAGCCGTCTTTATGACCGCTAAAGTACAGCCTCAAGAAGTTGAGCATTTAAAGGGGTTGGAAGGCGTCGCTGGTGTTATATCAAAACCTTTTGATCCCATGTCATTAGCTCAACAGCTGAAAGATATTTGGGAAAAAGCATCTTAAATCAAAAGCAATGCCCAATTTTATTAAGAATATTAAACAATTGACTTCAAAGCCAATTCAAAAAATTGAATTATTAACTTATTCTGGATTGGCCATTATTGGTGTTTTTTCATGTTGGTTTGGCTTTTCAATTGTTGATATTACGCCCAAATCAACTCTAAATACTCCCTTATTTATTTTAATTGGATTGTTTATTTTAACGTTATTTATCGTTATTTTAAGACAATTTTTTAAACGATTAACAGATGACTCTGATTTAAGTGACTGCATTTTACAAACCATAGATTACCTGAATACCCGTTACCACACCTCTAAAAAAACAGATGAAATATTTATTCATGTATTAACCTCCATGATTGATTATTTTCAGAGTGATTATGCGTTGATTGGCGACATAAGCTATACAGAAAATGACGAAATATCTTTCAGACCTTATGCCATTGTGAATCAGTCTCAAGGAAATAATATTGAATCTTCTATGCTGAATAAGCATTGTACTTTTTATGAACTGAATCCATTACTGGGAGATGTTATTGCAACAGGTGAATTGGTCATAAAGAATGAATGTTTGGTTACGGATCAAATTAAACAATTACCTGGGCTTGATGAAAAGCTAACTTCATTTATGGGCATACCATTAAATTCTGGTCCTCAATTGGTCGGAGTGATTGTGTTTGCCAATCATAAAACCAAATTTGAGATGCCAATTTATGAGCGATTTTCACCATTAATACATGCCTGTGCAAACATCATGGATGGTTATGTTAATGACTTATTTATGCAGGAAATCCAACAAAACATTAATAGGGCAAATCAAGATAAATTAGAAGGAATTGTGGAAAGTATTGATGATGGTTTTATTCTGATTAATTTATTCAAAAAGATAACTTACGTCAACTCCAGAACCTATAATATTTTTAAATTAAATCGTCCAGTTGATGCGTGTGAAGAAATTAATAACTGTTTTCCAGAATTATCTGAATTGATTATGCCGTTAATTGATCAATTAATGGTTTCTAAAAAAGCGGTACATATTGAACAGTATTTTCATTATTTACACATTTGGTTGGATATTGATATTTATTTACAGCCACAAAATATCAGTATCTTTATAAAAGACATTACCCGTCGCAAACAAACCGAAGAGAAATTATTTAAACAAAGTGCAAAAATTTCAGCCATTGTAGACAATGCGGCCGATGGTATATTAACCATCAATAAAAAAGGCTTCATACAAACATTCAATGCAGCCGCAGAGATGATGTTTGGATATTTAGGCAATGAAGTCATCGGGCAACATTTAAATAAGGTTTTAAGTAAGACAAGCCAAATTTTAAATGATGCAGATATCAAGAAATTTGTTTTAGACAGTCAATCCAACGAAAAGAAAAATGTTTGTCATTGTGAATTTGAAGGGGTTAGAAAAAATGGAGATATATTTCCATTAGAATTGACGCTGAATGACGTTATGTTTGATCATGAAAAAATATACACAGGTATCTTCCGTGATATCACCGATAGAAAGAAAGTAGAAAAATTGAAATCTGAATTCATTTCAACCGTTAGCCATGAATTACGGACACCTTTAACCTCAATCAAAGGTTCTTTGGGGTTAATTTCAGGAGGGGCAGTTGGTGAATTAAATGAAGCGATGAAACCATTGATTGATGTTGCCTATAATAATACCAATCGTTTGCTTGCTTTAATTAATGATATTCTTGATCTGGAAAAAATTGAATCAGGAAAATTACAATTCATGATGTCAGAATCTGATCTGGTTGAAATAGTCAAAGATTCAGTCATTTCTAATCAGGCTTATGCGGATCAGCTAAATATAAAATTGGTTATTTTAGAATCGATGGATAAAGCCATGGTTAGCTGTGACAAAGGAAGGATTACTCAAGTTTTAACAAATTTGATTTCAAATGCAGTTAAAGTTTCAAATTCTGGCAGTGCTGTTGAGTTAAAACTTGAACCGTTTGAGCAATCGATACGAGTCTCAGTGATTGATGAGGGAGATGGTATTCCTGATGATTTCCGTTCTCATATATTTCAAAAGTTTGCCCAGGTAGATGGATCAGATACTCGAAAATTGCCTGGAACAGGCTTGGGTTTAAGTATTTGTAAACTCATTGTTAGCGAACATGGTGGTGAAATTGATTACGTGACGGAATTGGGTCAAGGTTCAACCTTTTATTTTGATATGCCCCAAAATGTCTAAAATATTTTGTTGCTTTGCCCAAAGGCTAACCAATGTTTAGATTTTTTCCGAGAAAAAAATTAACCACAAAATCATTATGGGCGGCTTACTATTTTGATGACGAAAAAGTTGATGCATTTTCACCCTATCAACTGATGATTTTAGACCCTGATAGTCACATTGAATTAAAGCAAATTAAAAAAATTAACCCTCTTTTGGGTTATGTCAGTTTAGGCGAAATAAATTTTAACAGTGTTGACTATTCATCGGTAGAATCACAGTCAATTATTATCGGTAAAAATAAAGATTGGTCGGGTAGTTTAATTATTGATATCAGAACAGAAGCTTGGCGTGATCATCTATTAAAAAATACCATTCCAAATATTTTAGCTCAGGGCTTTGATGGTATTTTTTTAGACACACTGGAAAGTCCATTTGTATTTGAAAATAAAGAGCCTATTAAATATCGAGGTATGACACAAGCCGCCATCATTTTGGTTAAACAAATTAGACAGCAATTTCCGAACATTGTGATTATGCTAAATCGATGTTTTGAATTAATTTCATCACTGGAAACAGACATTGATATGTTGCTGGCAGAGTCAATCTATACCACTTATGATTTTTATCATGAGCGTTATTCTCATCAACCAGTCAACGTCTATGAGGAAATATCGGAACAGCTAAAACAATTTAAAAAAAACAATAAGCAAGTTGATATTTTTACTTTGGATTATTGGGATCAAACAGATCATCAGTCAATTAATGATATTTACACAACACAAAGAAACATGGGGTTTATTCCTTATGTTTCAACCGTGTTGCTGGATCAGTTGTATGTTCAACCTAAAATAATCAGTTGAATCGCAGTGAAGCTTTAACGACTATAAATTAAGTCAATTTCTACCCGTCTATTTTTTAAGCGTCCATTGACGGTATTGTTAGAAGCAACGGGTTGTTCTTCGCCGTAACCTTTGGCAGTCAATTTTGATTTTTTAATACCTTTTGATATTAGATATTTTTTAACAGAAATTGCCCTTCTGTTTGATAAGTTTTTATTATCAACATCCTCACCTCTGTTATCCGTATGTCCACTGACAATAATTTGTTTGATTTTTAGAAATTGTTTACTGATATTGGCTGAAACTTCATTAAGAATTCGTTTTGATTTATTGGTTAAATTGTCTTTAGCGGTATTAAAATAAACATCATTTAACACAAATTTATAGAAAATAGCACAACCTACTGGGTTAACCTTGGTTCCTGGTTTGGTATTGGGGCATTCATCGTAAACATTATAAATACCATCTTCATCATCATCCAAGCTACAACCTATTAAATTCACCATATGACCTTTTGGTGTTTTCGGGCAATGATCTTTATAGTCTGCAACAACATCTCGATCAGAGTCCCAAGCACAACCATTCATGTCTATACGAGTATTTGGTGGAGTATTTAAGCAGTTATCGACCACATCAAAAACACCATCCTTGTCGTTATCTATGCCACAACCTATTTCGTTGACGGGTACGCCCAGTGGTGTGTTTGGGCATTCATCTGAATTATTGAGTACACCATCTCTGTCTAAATCAATAATACAGCTGTTAATATCGGTCATACAGCCTGATGAGGTTATATTGTCTGATGGTATATTATTAACGGGAGGCGTTTTTATGGTTTCTGAATTAGGTAAAAATTTTTTATCATCATGACTATTCATTGCAACTTGTTGATTTGGGCTATTTGATTCTTCGATGCTGAAGTCATCATTTTGTGCAGACAATGCGATGTTAGAATTTGAAATCAGGATTAAAAACAAGAATTGTGTATAAGTTTTAAACATTTTGTATCTTTCCATAAAATTAAGGTCTGAATTTGTTGGTATTTATACTGTAAATATAATATGAATCATTAAAAATTGCTATGGGTAGATTGTCTTTAGAGGGTAATTTCATGAGGTTCCTCAGTCCAGAATGACATCCACCTCTAATTTCTTTTGATCTCTTACAAAACCTAACTGAATATTATCTCCTTTTCGGTATTGATCCAGTTGATTTCTTAAATCATCATAGTTGTTGATTAAATGACCATTAATGCTTTGAATAATATCGCCGAGTATAATGCCATCTTTGACTTGTCGAGTACCTTGTAGTTTTGCATTATCGGCAGCGGATGATTGTTGAATATTAATGATCAATACACCTTTAATTTTCAGTTTTTTCATCAAACTTTTATTTGCTACAGATATTCCAAGACTGGGTCGAATGACTTTACCATAGCGAATAATGTCGGGTACTACTCGATTTACAATGTCCACAGGAACCGCAAAACCAATACCTGCATTATTGCCAGAGGTGCTATAAATAGCGGTATTAATTCCTATTAAGCGTCCAGCACTATCCAGTAGTGGGCCACCTGAGTTGCCAGGGTTAATGGCTGCATCCGTTTGTATGACATTTTGAATTGTCTGGTTAGTCGTTGCTTTTATTTCACGACCCAGCGCACTGACGATACCAGATGTCATGGTCTGATCCAGTCCAAAAGGATTGCCAATGGCAAACACTTTTTGACCCACCAATAATGAACTGGATTGGCCAATAGGAATGGCTTTCAATATACTGGCTGGTGCTTTTATTTTTAATACCGCAATGTCTTTATCAGGAATTGCACCAACCAATTCTGCTTTCCAAGTGGAATGATCTGCCAAAGTTACCGCGACTTGATTGGCATCTTCTATGACATGATAATTGGTTACAATTCTCCCTTCTTTGTCCCAAATAAATCCTGAGCCTGTGCCTTTGGGTATTTTATAAACATTGAGGTTAAATAAGCCTCGCCGTAATTCAATGCTGGTGATATACACAACTGAAGGTGAAACGGATTCAAAAATATTAATGGTGTTTTTTTCATCATTGGCCAAATCACCTCTGGCTGTGATTGCTCTGGGAGTTGCTTCGGTGCTGAAAAAACCAGTATAAAAAATATTATTAATGAGCCAGGCAAGCACAATGATTAATAAGATTAGAATAATGGGAGAGTTTTTTGTTTGAGGATTATTGTTCATTAGTCAGTTACATTTTTAATATGATTTTCAAGGAACCTTTTTGTTGTGCTTGATGGATAGCTTGTAAAGCATCATCAAAGTCGATAATTTTATCAATTAATAATTGAGGTTGCACTTGTTTATTTTTTAATAAATTGATGGCTTTATCAAAAGGGCCACAACGTGAGCCAATGAGTGTAATTTCTTTCACGACAATGGCTGAAAGATTTATTTTTGCATGATTTGCATAAGTGCTTTTTAAAACAATGCGTCCTTTAGGTTTGACGCATTGAATCGCTTGTTGTAAGCCATTTTCTGATCCTGTGGCTTCAATCACAATATCATATTTCCCTGAGATATTTTCGATATCATCTTGGTTGGAAATTCCCATTTTTTCTAAACATTGTTTTTGATGCTCATAACGAACACTGACCGCTAATTGGCAATCCGTTGTTTTTAGACTTTGTGCGATTAATTGTCCGAGTTTGCCTGCACCAATCACCAAGACTTGATCTGAATTTTCAATATTAATTTGTTGTTGAATTTGTAAACTGGCAGCTAATGGTTCAATAAAAACAGCCACTTCATTACTTACTGAGTCAGGTATGATGTGTAAATTATCAACGGGTAACGTCATATATTCTGCAAAGACACCTGGGTGATTTAAAATACCCAATACTTTGCGGTTTTCGCAATGATTGGATAATCCAGATTGGCAAAAATGGCATTGCCTACAAGCCATATTGATATCACCTACCACCCGTTTTCCTATCAATTCTGGCGCTTGTATTGCCTTAATCACCGTGCCAACAAATTCATGGCCTATGATGCCTGTAAAATCATAATAGCCTTTGATTAACGCAATATCCGTCGAACAAATACCTGCCAAATCAATTTTAATGAGTGCTTCATTTTGTTTGGGGCTGGGCTCAGGTAACGCTGTTTTAAACTGGATTTTGTTATTTTCTAACCAAATTGCTTTCATTTAATATCAACTTTTAGCATAATAGCCTCTTCTCCCCGTAGTTCAACTGGATAGAACGAGGCCCTCCTAAGGCTTAGATAGGGGTTCGAGTCCTCTCGGGGAGGCTTATTTCTGGCAATTCGTACAATAATACGTTGCTCTTTGGTGTTGTTTGATCATTTTAATCGCATCACCACACTGATGACATTCTAAATCATTTCGACCATAAACCTGTAGTGATTGTTTAAAATAACCAGGCTTTCCTTGATCATTGACAAAATCACGCAGTGTTGTGCCACCTTGTTGAATGGCCTGAGTTAATACGGTCTGGATGGCTTTTATTAATTTGTCATGGCTGGTTTTTGAGAGGCGACATGCTTTTCGATTAGGGTTTATGCCAGCCATGAATAAGGCTTCACTGGCATAGATGTTACCTACTCCTACGATGTTATGACTGTTCATGATAAAACTCTTGATTGAACACTGGCGTTGACGAGACAGTTGATAGAGATAATTCCCCGTCATTATGGTATCAAAAGGTTCTGGACCCAATTTACTCAATAAAAAATGCTCATTGGGTTCATGGTCAAACCACAATACACAGCCAAATCGTCGTGGATCATGGTATCTTAAAACAACATCACCACAGTCAACATCAAAATGATCGTGCTTACCATTATCAGCGGTTGATGATACAACCCTCAAACTACCCGACATGCCTAAGTGGATTAATAAAGTGCCATGACTGGTGTGAATCAAAATATATTTCGCCCGTCTTTCTACGTTGATAATTTGCTGGTTTTTTAAGAGTGACGGTAACTCATCAGGAATTGGCCAACGTAATTTGGCTTGTCGAATCACCACATTGACTATTATTTTATTTAAAATATGAGGCTTGATTCCTCGACAGGTTGTTTCAACTTCGGGTAATTCAGGCATATTAGGCAACTCACAATCAATAAACTACCAATTTTACTGGATTTTTGTCCCTCGTCTTTACCACAAAAATAGTTGTATAGACGATTATGTATTTATTTTTGTGGACAAAAATTCTGCGCAATATTGATAGTATATTTACTGCGCCTAGGAGGCTGTCCGAAAACTCATCTTTCTGCCAACTCTGCGTTCACCCCTCAAGGGGGTACCGAGGAAAAATGGTCTCAAAATGCTCATTTACACACGTAAACTGCGCTTTTTCGACAATTTTATGCCTTGATTTGACAAAAATCTGAGTTCTCGGACAGCCTCCTAGCCTTATGGTAATCTAAATAAAATATTCTTCAAAGAGATAGAAAAAAGATATTGTATTTTTAAATCGGGTCTTGCCAATATCAATTCATTTTTATTGCTTAATAAGTCAAAAGTAATGGAAGGTGCATTTTTAAACTGAATGACAATAGATTTTGTTTTGATGGATTGTTGGTATTTTTTTACTCTGATGGCGGTTAAATTCTGCCAGTTTTTTACAAATTGTTTTATTTTTGTTGCGGGCACATTAAGAATTTGGTCATTTTTTTCAATGTTCCATTTAGGTTCGGCATTGACTTCAAAATCAGCAAATTTCAAGCGAGTTATTTTCTGCTCAAATAATTTATTATCAACAAAGGCGGGATAGCCTCCTTTTGCCAAATAAAACAAAAAAGGTGAAATGGTATGAATTTGTTGATTGACTAAAACATATCGTTGATTATCAATCGCTGTTTTTCCACCAAATGCAACCGTGTGTTTTTGGTTAAAGGTGACTTTGATTTTGGGCAACTCTAATCCATACTGTTTCAAATTTTGTTGTGTTAAATACTTGGCATGGCTTTTGGCTAAAAGAATACGAAATAAACCATTCACTTTTACCTGATTGGCTTTGATCATGACAGGATCAACGAGTAGCCAGTGCAAATTTTCTTTTTTTAATTTTAAACGCCCCTGTTTTTTGGAGATAATTTCAATTTCATTAATCGTTGCTGGAGAGACGGTATGCAGTTGTTCTATTGGGTTGGGTATAGGAGTGGTTATCCAATAAATAAAAGCCAACACAAGAGTCAAACCAAGCATTTTAGCATTGGTGTGCCATTGTTTGTTTTTGATTAATTTGATTTTAATCAACTTGATCGCCTTTTCAGCCATATGATTAATCCCAAGCTCCATAATAACAAGGGTAACGCCAAAAGAAAGATCGCTGATAGTATGGTCAATTGTTTTTCAGACAATAACATTTGTGTATCAATCGCCTTAATTTCTGAGATTTGTATTAAATGATCTTCTTCTGTTAACCAGTGGAATAAGTGAAACCCCAGATTGAGATTGCCCGCATTACCCAGATAACGATTGGATAAAAAATCACCGTCACCTATCACAATGATTCGTTGTTGGCGGGGCAGTTTATTGTTGGTTAATTGACGTTCAAAGCTGTAGCCAATGTTGAGTGGTCCTGCGACCTCTAAAGTGTTTTCATCAAATCGTATTTTATCTTTAATGGCTCCTGTCTCTGTCCATGAGCGTTTTTGGGTGATTAATAAGGGTTTTGCTTGCCACGTTGATTTTGACGCCTCAATGGCTGTTGCTTGCGGAAATAAGGTGGTTTCAGTGAATGATTTTAAAAAGTTGTCTTTTTGATAACGGGTAATGATTGCAAAGCTGGGGTTTTCTAAGCCAATTTTATAAGACATGGCATCTACCACCATCCCCGCTAAAAATTTAATATTTAATGATTTTGCCAATGGTTGCAGTCTGTCTGATTCACCAGGGTCTCGAAACCAAAGTATTTTCCCACCTTGTTTCACAAACGTTAACAACTGGACAATTTCATTATCCAACAAATGAGTTTTAGGAGTAGCAATAACTAACACGCCAGTATTTTCGGGAATGGTGTTTTCAGCCAGATTTATCTGGCTGATATTAAAACCTTTTTGCTTGAGTTTTCGACTAAAATCACCAAAATCAAAATTTGCTTTGCCGAATGGTTTTCGTTCGCCGTGTCCTTTCATAAAAACAACCCACTGTTGACCTTGCTTACTCACTTGTTGTAATGCATTTAAAATGGCTTGTTCTGTTAATTGAGTAATATGTCGTTGTTGTTTTTGGTAAGTTAAAACAATTTCACCCTGGTTTTTAATGTTCATCGAACGCACTTTTTGTGGCTCTAAATCGGGATTGATGAATTCAATTTGGATGTTGTCATGATAGAGATGATATTTATTCAAATGATTTCTAATGGTTTCTCTCAACATGGTGGACTGATTGGCAAAAACAGAAAATTTGATGGGATGTTGCATGGTTGCCAGTAGTTTTTGGGTTGAATCCGATAGGCTGTTGCGCGAGTTTTCTGTCCAGTCCTGAAAAAAATTAAAACGTTGACCAATTAAGACGGTTAAAATCAGGCATGTGACCAGTAATAGATTAAAAATAATTCGATGGATGTTCATGTTTTATACTTTTCCAATGCCAGGCGCTGGATCGCTAAGGTCAGAAAAAAGAAGGTGATGATGATAAAATACAAGACATCATTTAAACTGAAACCACCATGAATAAAAACTTCATAATGCTTGATCATTGAGCACCACTGAATAATTTGGCTGGTCTTATAATATCCCAGTAAATGCATTATCCACATAAAAAATAACAAGGCAAAGGTATTAAATGCTGCCGTTGCAGGTTGTTTTGAAAAAGTTGAAAATGCCAGTCCAATGGCACAAAAACTACTGGTTAATAAAAATACACCCAAAATACAGGCAATGATTTGACCAAAATCCAACTGAGCCGCTACCAACAAAGAAAGCGTCATTAAACTGATTAAACCAATAATCAACAAAAAATAACTCAGTACCGCAAAATATTTTCCCAAAATAATTTGAGCAGGAGAAATGGGGGCGCTGATTAATAAACAAAGTGTTTTTGCCTGACGTTCTTCGCTGATTAAACGCATGGTGATAAAGGGTATGGCTAATAATATGATGACACCTAAAACGCTATAAGTTGGCATTACCACCCATTCTGTCAGTCCTGGAGAACTTTTTAATAAGCTTAATTTGGCTTGTAATTCAGCAAATTGTTCAATCTGTTTAAAAAACAACCAGGCACAAATAAACTGAATCAATCCCGCAACAATCCATGCCATGGGTGACAATAAAAACTGTTTAAAATCACGTTGTGCAATGGTTAATATCATTTCATCAAGACCTTGAGACCATGTTTAAAAAAAGGTCTTCCAATTTTTGCTGCTGAGGAATGAGTTCATAGAGTCCCCAATGATTGATCACTGATTG
>JABHHM010000037.1 GCA_018671575.1 Methylococcales bacterium
AGTTTATTTATTGCGAGTTACCTAAGGGGATGAGCCCGAAATAAGGGGGCGGAGAACTCAACTGTTTGAGTGGGCAAAAGATTGAGTAAATGTAAAAGTTATTTTTGAATCGCCTTATCCCTAATTTATAAATCAATCATGGTCATGGCAGATGCAATACTGTCTGCTTGATCATCTATTTTTTTCATTTCTTCCAAACTGAGGCTGTTTGGAATGAGTGGTTGAATTGAATGGCTGATTTGGCTAGGTGATAAGGCATTTTCAATATCAATTTTTAATTTATTTATATTGTCTTTTGTGGGTTCATGTACTCTGATAAAAATACCAAAGTCATTATAACTATTTAGGCTTTGTTCTGCACTATTAGCGGTTGCATCGGGTCGTAATAATTGTTGTATTTCCGTCCAGTTATCGATGCGTTGGGCAGGGTTTTTGACCAATGCTCTGCCAATAAAATGTGCTAATCCTTGACATAATTCGCTGTTACCTGCTTGTAGTTTTGGCGGAGGATTGTTCAAATGCATTGATAGAGTTTGGGTGAAATTATTTCCAATGAAAGGTGGTTTTCCTGTCATCATTTCATAGGCCAGAATACCGAGTGCGTAGATGTCTGAGCGTCCATCGGTCGTTTTACGTTTAATAATTTCAGGTGCCATATAAGCGGGTGTGCCAACGACAGTATCAGCCGTGCCAGCAGGTCCTGCGATACCAAAGTCCATCAGCTTGATATTGCCTTGTGGATCCATAATGACGTTGGCAGGCTTAATGTCACGATGAATGATGCCTTTTTCTCCCAGTTTATGGGCATACTCAAGGGCTTTTGCGAGTTCTTTAATGATTTTACACGTCTGAGCAGGTTGAAAAACACCATATTTTTTTAAATATTGACGAAGATTAATGCCATCGACTTTTTCCATGATAATGAAGCGAGTTGAATAGGCGTCTATCATTTCCAATACATTGACGATATTGGGGTGTTTCAGTTGAGCAATGATTTTTGCTTCCTGATTGAAATTGGCTAAGACTTCTGGCCTTGAAGCAATTTGATGTTTCAACATTTTAATGGCAACATCACGCTCTAGCTCAGGGTCAATGGCATTGTAAACAATGGACATGCCCCCTTCACCAATTTTTGCCGTAATTTTATATTTTCCAACTTCTCGAATACCGTTTTCTTCAACCAGTCTGGTTGACATTAACTCTGATAGTGCATTGGCAAATGATTCGTGTTGACGGATCAGTTTATGAAATGACTCACGGTTGAGGGATAAGGCAATGACATTGGATTTGGCAATAACGTTGGCAGTAAGTTTTTTGCCCGACAACATAGAAATTTCACCAATGACTGCGCCTCGACGCAAACTGATTTCTTTGGCAACGCCTCGACGATCATCCCCAACTTCAACCAAAACATCACCTGCCCAGACAATGTACATTTTAGTGCCTGATACACCTCTTTTGATTAACAAATCACCAGAAATGAACGACTCATTCGTCATGCTTCCAGCGATATCAACGATGACATCATAATCTAAGTGCTGAAAAATTTTGATTCCAGATAAAAAAATAGCAACCTCATCGGTATCAATCGATTTTTTTAGGTTTGATTTTTTGGGTTTTGTCATTGTTGCTCGGCCTTGTTGGTCAATTTTTTATTGCTAGATTGAACTTATTATCAAAAAGGTTAAGGTAGTGGTGGTGGCGGTGGCGGTGGCGGTGGCGGTGGCGGTGGTTGTAAAGGAACGGTTCCTAATATAATATTTTCTATACTTTCTTTTCCTTTATCGGGTGGCGGTGCTCCGATAGGTTGTCCTCCAGTTTGTTGTAACGTTGGGGCATGATTGGACTGTCCATGTGATCCATGATGTCCAGCGGTGTTTTGTTGATTTCCTTTGTGTGAGCCTTGGGGGTGATTGCCTTTCTTACCTTTGGAATGTTTTTTTGTTTGTTGGCGGTTTTGTTGATTGCCAGATGAACGAATGAGTTGTGGGAGTGTTAATTCATTGAGTACTCTGGCACTTTGTCCAGCATTAATTGAAAATTCGCCAGCCTGATTGCTTAATACAACAATGCCTGATTGGACACTGACTTGCAGTGTTTTATCTAGTGTGGCTAGATATTCAGTTCCTCTAATACCTATCACGGCAAGGTTGGCTTTGACGCCATATTGCTTTTTATTGGTATGACCAATGGCTCCAGAAATAGCCCTGAAAATTCCTTTGGTGAATTTAAAAAAAGCCTTTTCTGTCCCATCTTGTTTGCCAGAATATTGGTATGATTCAACTTCAAATAGTGTATTTTCATACAAAGTGATTAAACCCCCATCGGAAAAACGAAGTTGTAAGTAGCCATCGTTTGTCTGTAATTTTTCTCCATTAAAAATAGCACTGTTTTTATTTAAAGGTCGAGTTTGATTGTCTTGCCCAATGGCAATGACATTGCCTTTGCTAAAAATGACCGTTGCAATGGAATCAGCCGCAAATGCTACGTTAATATTTATCAAAGCCATGCTACAGATAATGAATAATAGAGTTATTTTAATAATCCTAAAAAAATCAGTTGAGTCGTAGCGAGGGCGTTCAAGGTTCTGATTATACGATACTTTTTCAGTTGTTTTGGGCGAAACAATGTTATTCATACGGTGAGTTCTAAATGATCGAAAAAGTATTGTAGAATCAGTGCTTAGAACACTCGCATTGGATTCAGCTGATTTTTTTAGGATAATATTCATAAGCAATTAATTTTTTATTACCAGTTAATTTGAAATCCAGCAGATGCAGTGGATCTTTTATAATCATACAGGTTTAAGTTGGATGAGTTCCTGATTAATAGCGCATTAAAAATCAGGCTGATTTTTTGATAGTATTTTAGTTTGTGTGTCAGGCTACTACCGAGTATAAAGGAATTGTCAATTCTATTGGCAAAATAAAATGGGTCTTTGTCTGAATATTCTCGGTGATCAAATGTTAAATTAATTGATAGTTTGTTAGTCTGGTTTAGTGTCAATAATGATGATAATTTTGTAGTCAGTCCTTTATAACCCAAATAACCATTATCCTCGTCTTTAACATTCTCCAATCGTCCCGTTAGGCTAACACTTAATTGAGGTTTGAATTTTATTTGAAACTGCTGGTACAACGTGGCTCCTAAGCTTCCTAAATCTGCATTTTGAGTTGCTGCATCAGGATATTTTAGTTGACCACCAGATAAGCTAATAGACAGTTGTTTATCCTGATTTATCATATGAGTAAAACGAGTATTTAGACTGGTTTTCTTGCGGTAAGTAGAATTATCTAACGTGATATTTTGTTGGCTGATATTGGCAGAAAAAAGTTGTTTGTTGTTTGTTTTAGTCGATCCAACCCAGAATGATAACGCACCAATATTTTCACTGTTTAAATGAGTGTTAAGGCGTTGTGATGCGTTGATGCCACTTTGTATTGAAAATGTAGAGCTCAATGGTTTTGTCATTTGCACGCCAGTGCTGAATAAACTAAAAGAACCAGATCTTTGTTCCAGGCCTTCTCCAACAGGTAATGCTCCGTAGTCTGAGGCCGCAGGTAAAGTAATGAAGTTGGCTCTTGGTCCATTGGTTATATTGTTATCATGTCCAAATGAAACATTGATTAGGCCCGATATTGTCATTGCATGTTTGTTGGATGGTTTTGAAATACGGTTAATTTTTTCAGCAAGGTTTGTTTGATAAATGGAGTTAAGTGGCTGTTGTTTTATTTTGTCAATTAATTGATAGGCTTTTTCATATTCATTCAAAGCCACATAAGCCAAGGCTAAGTTGGCTTGTATTATAGCGTCTTCGGGTTTTATAAATAACAGTCTTTCCAGAGCAAAAACTGCCAATGAGTAGTGTTTGGTTTCAAGCGCAGTAATACCGAATAAATGATCAAATTTTTCAACTCCAGCATATTGATCATTTAATGGTTGTAATTTTTCAAATGCCGATAAAAAATTGCCATGTTTCATTGCTTGCTCAGCCAATAATAAATGATTGTCATTGGCATGTAGCTGAAATGTCAGGCTACAAAGAATTAGGGGGAGGGCTGTTAAATTCATTGTCTGTTGTTATAATTTTATAAAATTCAGGTGTCAGGGTTTATGTTATGAAAAAAAATACTAACAGCCAGCCATTTTGGTGGTCATTAATTACTTTAATGGTGGTTTTAGTGCTCAGTATTGCTTTTCCATCTTCAATGATTAAATTAAAGCATATTTCTTTCGATAGTTTTCAAAAAATTCAACCAAGAGTCTATCAATCATCCAATGTGAGAATTATCGACATAGATGATGCAAGCCTAGCAAAAATTGGTCAATGGCCTTGGTCTCGCAATCAATTGACATTGATGCTTGAAAAATTAATAACAATGGGTGCCTCTGTCATTGTTTTTGATATGGTGTTTGCAGAAAAAGATCGTACCTCACCTGTTGAAATGATTAAAAATATGCAGGCGTCTGATGAGTTGAAAAAATTATTGAGACAATTGCCTGATCCAGATAAGAAATTTACCGAGATGATAAAAAAAGGTGTTGTTATCACAGGGTTCCCTTTGTCGAAAAATACTCAAGAAACCAATAATCCAGTTAACAAAACTTCTTTTATAGTGATGGGTGAGAATCCATTTGTTTTGATGAATTCATTTCCTGGTGTCATTGTTAACTTGCCAGAGTTTTCAAGTGTGGCTGTTGGTAATGGAACTTTTTCTTTTGCATCAGATGAGGACGGTGTTGTTCGACGCATTCCTTTGGTGATGAAATCTGCTGAGCATATTTTCCCCAGTTTGTTGGCAGAAACGCTCAGAGTTTTACAAAAAACACAAAATATCATCATTAAGTCATTAGATGATGGTTTTGCTGGCATTGCGGAAATTAACATTGGTAAAATATCAATAGATACCAATGCAATGGGCGAGATATGGTCTTATTATACCTTGCCAGCTAAACAGCGTTATATTTCTGCTGCCAAGGTAATAAATGGGACTGTTTCTGAGTCACAAATTAAGAACAATATTGTGCTTGTGGGAACCTCTGCAAAAGGTTTGCAAGATTTGCGTTACAATCCTTTGGGATACAACTTTCCAGGAGTAGAAGCTCATGCTCAGGCTTTTGAGCAGGTGATGCAAAAATCTTATTTGGTGCATCCTGAATGGTCTATTGTGGCGACCATTGTTTTGCTGATTTTTGTTTGGATTTTATTGCTGGTTTTGCAACGAAGATTAAATTCTATTCAATTATTATTGTTTAGTGTTGTTGTTTTGCTGTTAATTGTCTTCAGTAGTTGGAAATTATTTGAGATTGAGCATTTATTAATTGATCCACTGTTGCCATCGTTTGCTATTTTATTGTTGTATTTTTCTTTGGTTATTCCAAAAGAATGGCAATCGGAAAAAGAAAAAAAATGGATTAATGATGCATTTAGTCGATATGTTTCACCTAATCGAGTGAAATATCTGATTGCAAACCCCGAGTCACTCAAGTTGGGGGGAGAATGTCGAGAGTGTTCGTTTGTGATGACAGATTTGGCTGGTTTTACATCATTAATGGAAGCCATTGAGCCAGAAGAAAGTGTTGCTGTATTAAATGAATATCTTGATGAGATGATAAAAATAATTTTTAAACATCAAGGGACATTGGATCGAATTGTGGGTGATGCTGTGGCAGCAATTTTTTCAGCTCCAATACAACAGGTTGATCATGCGCAGAGAGCTGTTGATTGTGCCATTGAAATGGAGTTATTTGCCAGTCAATTTGCCAGAGAAAAACAGCAACAAAATATGCCATTTGGTGAAACGAGAATTGGAGTGAATACTGGCCAGGTTTTGGTGGGGAACTTTGGTGGGCAGTTGATGAGTGATTATCGCGCATTAGGCGATGCCATTAATACAGCATCTCGTTTGGAAAGTGTCAATAAGCAACTGGGTACAAGAATTTGTGTGGCACATGCAACGGTTGAGCAATGTTCAAATTTTTGTGGTAGAGCCATTGGAACATTATTTCTTAAAGGGAAAAAAGAAGGTGTCGTGGCTTATGAGATTTTAACCGAAGAGCAAAGGAAGTCTGTTGCTGTTGAAGCTTATTTGAAATTATTTCCAATGTTACAGGAAAATACTTCAAATATTATCAATGAATGGCAACAACTTGCAAAAATGTATCCTGATGATGCATTGATCAAATATCATTGCGAGCGCTTGATGAGTGGTGAGTCTGGGACAGATATTATTTTATCGAAGAAATAAATTCTGTGCGTGCCTGATAAAAATTTGAATAAATGTTGATGTTTTGCTGAGATGTCGAGGCTTGGCGTATATAAGTTTGAAATTTCGGATTGGGTAATATTAATGCCATTTGGTGTTGTGTATTTGCATATGATTTTTGTTTTTTGCAGATGAATTCAGCAATTGATGAATCAAAATAGGCAACATATTCAAGGTTGATCAACAAGTTGCGTTCAGGTTCTTTAAAATACGGTAAAATTTGGTCAAGTGAAGCGTAATAGCAATTACCGTGAATGGTAATGATGCGACAGTCATCGATGATTGAATCTGTAATTTCAAGATTGCTGGTGTGAGAAAGAAATATGCTGACTGATAATATGATGGCAATAATAATGCCCACTTTTAAACCTAAAAATACAACGCAAAATAAGGTGGTCCATAACATAATGGCATCATCTCTTTTGAGTGAATGAGATTTTATTTTACTGGGTTTGACCATGCCAAGACCAACTAAAAACAAAATGGCAGCCATTGATGGCATGGGCAGGTAAGATAGTAGTGGTCCTAAGAGTAAAATGATAACCGCAACCCAGGCGCTCGATAGCATACTGGCTATGGGGGATTTTGCACCCATTGAAATGCTAACGGCGGTTCGATTAAAACTTCCTGATCCTGCGAAGGAAGAAAAAAATGGTGCCAACATATTTGAGAAAGCTTGTGAAAAAACTTCTTTATTGGTGTCGTAAGGTTGTCGGGTTTGCAGTTTTAAATCATTAACAATAACCATTGATTGGGCAAGGCCGATAAAAGCAATGGTCACTGCTGAATCAAATAATTCAAAACCAACAATAATGTGGTCATAATCTAAGGGAGGAAAGCTTAGAGGTAAAAGAGTAAAGGGGATTTTCCCGAGCAACTCTACTTCTGTGGTGACCTGTGGGACAATAAGGTGGATTAATGTGCCACAAAGATAGCCTGCCAATAATGCCATTACGATATAATAGCGTGGTGCAAATTTTTTACCAACAAGGCCTACCACTAAAGTAACCATGCCGATAATAAAAGAATAGCCATTGGTTAAATCGTTCCAGTTTTGCGATAACAGAATTAATTTTTCATAAAATAGGGTTGTTTTGGTTGGACTCATGCCCGTTAATCCATCTAATGATGAAATCATAATGAGAAAGCCGACACCCGTGGTAATGCCTGTAATTGCCTGAGGAGAAAAATATTTAAAAAAATGTCCACCACGTAATAACCAGACGATCAGTTGAATGATTCCGACCATTAATGAGAGGATTAAAACATAATCAATGTAGAGTGGAGAGCCTCTTCCTGCTAAAGGTAAAACGGCAATGCCAATTAAAATAGCGACAGCCGTATTGGGGCCACCAACCATTGGTGAGCTACCAGACATGCTGGCAAAAAAAGTGACAAATATAGCACAATAGATACCGTATTCTGGTGGTAACCCAGCCAGATAGGCAAAAGTAATGGCTTGTGGAATGACGAGAATAGCACCAACAAAAGCACTGTAATTTTCAGTTTTAAAATCAATATTGCGTAACTGGCAGCCTTTGAATGGGGTTAACTCTGATAATATTTTGGCTTTGAAGATATTGATCATGTTTAGTTTTTTATTAGGCCAAATGCTGATGCAATATCTTCCAGTAATTTTCTAAATTTACTGTTACGAGGATCATTTGGACGTATTTGCATGTTGAGATAAGCAGAAACATCAAGTGATTCTTGATAACTCAATGATTTTCCTTGGCCTAGAGGCATATTGGCCCAGATAAATCCAGCAGCTTTTCTAATGTCATTCATGCCAGCGCCAGCATTATAGGCATTAAATCCCCATAGTGGCGGTGCTATTTGTGTTCCTTCTCCATTTTTGTGGTGACAGGCCGCACATTTTTGTTGGTAAATGACTTTGCCATTGGCTGGGTTTGGATCAAAGCCAGTTTCAGGAATGGTTGGACTTCCTCTGCCAGCAGGTTCTCGTCCGATGACTTCGTGATGTGATAAATAGCTGATATAGGCCGCCAATGCCAATACTTCAGGGGCATTTTCAGGCGGCATAATGCCATTTTGACTGTAAACAAAACATTCTCTGATCCTTAAGCCAATACCATTGCGACGGCCATTTTTATCTCGCCATTTTGGATAAACTCCAGCAACATTCAGGGGGGAGGGCGTTTTGTACGGTGCCTGATTGTAAATGGCAATGCTTACAATTTAATTTGTTGCCCACGTAACGAGCGGCATATTTTTGTGTGTTATTGACAATGTTGTAGCCAAAAAGAACATTGCTGTAATAGTCGTCTAAAAAACTACGTTGTTTTAATTCGTCAATGGTTGGGAGTGTTTCAGCGGCTTTAATTGGTGTGAAATGGGTTACAGAAATGAAAGTGGCCAGTAATAATGAATGTGTTACTTTATTCCATCGATTTGTCTGCATTTTTCAGCTCATTATTATTGTTGTAAACCGAATAATCAATGTGTGAATGCTTATAAATGGAGTGCAGCTGATTATATTTTGATTTTTTTGGGGTGTGTAGAAAGGTTTGGTAATATTTTTTTATTATTTAGATAAATAACCACCTACCAAAAAACAATATTTTGATAGGTGGTAAAAAAGTCTTTGCAAAATCATGAAACAATCATCTATACAGATCAAGGTTGAGACTTTGTAAGCCTTTGATATGTGTAAATCACATATTTAGCAAGGTGTTACATTTTCAGCTTGCGGTCCTTTTTCTCCTTGAGTTACTTCTAAGGTAACATTCTGACCTTCTAATAAAGTTTTACGACCTGATCCATTGATAGCGCTGTGATGAACAAATACATCTTTGCCACCTTCTCTCTCAATAAAACCGAAACCTTTTTGATCATTGAACCACTTAACTGTGCCTGTAATTTGATTTGACATTGTATTCTACTTCTCTCTATATATATTAATTGCGCCAACTTTAAGCTGGCTTAACTTTAGATCGTTCAAAAAGTTTTGTTAAACGATTTGACACTACCTTAGAGCTTGTTTCGAACTGGTGTTTCGTTATTTTCTTGATAATAATAACTTTAAACAGATTGTTTTAAGCGTTTTATCATGAATTTAACTAAATCCAGTTTTCTAGCAATCTCTTGAAGCAAGATTCTAACACAGGAATTATGATTTATGAACCTTGTTTTTTAGGATAATTTACTCAATACCAAAAAAAATATTAAATTCTGCTCGTTTTTGTTGTGCTGTTGCCATGTCTATTGCTTGAAATCGAACTTTAGCATTGGTTTGTTGTTGGGCGAGCAAAGCCAGGTCAAGTGAAAAAACTGTTCCAATTTTGGGGTAACCACCGATTGTTGGGGAGTCTTTCAATAAAATAATCGGCATTCCGTCATTTGAAATTTCTACGCAGCCGTAACTGATGCCTTCAGATATACTGGATTGTTTTAATAATATGATGGGTTGACCTTTCAGACGGCAACCCGTTCGGTCATTTGCGGGACTAATGCGATAAGTTTGGTTGAAAAGTAATTTCTTTTGATGGCTGTTAAATTCATCAAACTGGTAAGTTGGTAATAGCCGAAGCTGACAATGATTATTATAATTTGGAATATAATGACGTGGTATCATTTTATGAATACTATATTGATGAGCATTGCAGTTCAATTCATCTCCCTGCATTAGTTTTTGACCAATATTTTCACGCAAATTGACAGATTTTGAGTTAAATGATTGCGCTACGTCAAAGCCTCCTTTTACCGAAAAATAGCTTCGTATGCCGCTTTTCGGCATTCCCCAGCTTAATAAATCACCATTTGAAATTTTTATATTTTGCCACATGGGTGCGGTTTGGTTGTTTATTGTAAAGTTTAAGTCAGCACCTGTTGTGATGACAACAGTATCTACTAGAGCAATTAATTGGACTCCTCCAAAAGTAATTTCTAACACAGCATCATTAAAATGATTGTTCAATAGTTTATTTGCCCAGCAATAGGCGTGTTCATCCATTGCGCCAGATTGAGACATTCCATACCCAGCATAACCCCATCGACCATAGTCTTGTATGGTTGAAAAATAACCTGGCTTGATGACTTTAAACGTCACAGTGAGCCACCATTAGCCAGATATTCATCCTTACCAATGGAGCAAAATTTTACTTTGTCTCCAATATTAAATTTTTTTAGATTCTCAGTATGGGTTAAAGATAAATCCAGTGGTGTACGACCGATGATATTCCAGCCTCCTGATGAAGCGCTTGGGTAAATAGCTGTTTGAGAGTCGGCAATGCCTAAGCTACCTGCGGGTATTTTTATACGAGGTGTTGCCAATCTTGGTGCACAGATTTTTTTGTCAACGGATGCAAGAAATGCAAAAGCAGGGCTAAAGCCAATGGCGTAAACTTGATAAATTTTTGAGGAATGAATGTTAATGAAGTTTTCTAAATTTAATTGTTTTTCTTTTAACAATCTTGCCAAATCGAAGCCGACATCAAAGTGATAATAAACGGGGATTTGTGTTAATTTGGAGTCTGGTTTTATTGATGACTTTTTAAGTTGATTTAAATATTTTTCAACCTGCTGGCAAAAATTTTGATGGGTTGTTTTGGTGAGATGGTAGCTGATATGAAGTGAAATATAAGATGGAATCATGTCAATAATGACATGGTTGAATTCTTGCTTTAGCTGGTTGGCAGTAAAAGCAATTTTTTCAGGTAATGATGGATCTATTTGGTCACCAAAATAAATAATAATAGAGTTTTCGCCAGCAGGAATAATACGATGCATCGGAATTATTGTTTTTTAAGTTGTTTTAATGCCTCAATCGATGCCAGATTGTCACTGTGAAAGCATATCGTGTCTATTTGGAATGATTGTTCATTTAAAAACTGTTCATACTGGAGAATGATGCGTTTTGTATCGGTCAAAACGGCTCCTTTATTATCTCTGCTGATCATTTTTTTATTGTTATAACCTCGGTCAGCAAAGACTTCATACATAAACTGAATGCCTTCTTTTTTTTCAATTTCTCTGAATTTTTCACTGTTAATGCCTGCTTGAACAATCAGCAATAAGTTAGGTTGACAATCTTTAATGACGCGACAAATGCATTGAATCACAGAGTCATGTTGCATCATGTCATGATAGAGTGCGCCATGAGGTTTGATATATTCTAGTTTTACGTTGTTTTCATGACATAATTGAAGAAAGTGAGCTATTTGGTCTTTAATTATGCAATAGAGTGCTTCATGACTCAGCTGATGGCTTAATCGACCAAAGTTTTTTTTATCGAGATAACTGGGGTGAATGCCAATTTTTACCTTATTTTTTTGGGCGAGAGCAATGCTTGATTTCATGCTTTCATCATCACCAGCATGACCACCACAAGCAATATTGGCCATATCAATTAATGGCATAATTTTATGATCTGGGTTAGGGGTTAAACATTCGCCTAAATCACAATTGATGGCTATTTTTGACATGCTTTATTAAAAAGTATAAACCAGTGTAACCGATGTTATGCTGTCTGTTTTTTTTGTATTGAGAGGGACATCGCTACTGTGCTTGACATTATACGAAAGTTTCATCGCCAAGTTATTTTTAATGTTAACTTGAAGTGATGTGTCCGATTTACTAATCGTAATATTTTCACCAATATGAGTATTGAGAGATTGTTTGAAGTCAGTCGTTTTACTGACTTTCCATTTGAAAACACCTGCCAGACTGAAAATGCCTTCACTTTCTGATGATCCTGTGTCTAATGTGTTTTGTCGATAACCAAAACCTGCTTCAATGTCCAGATTTTTTTTCTTGCTGCTGATAAAGCTATGACCATAACCCAGTGAACCCGTGGTTTGGTCTTTAAATCCGCTAAAACGATCAACTTCATAAATTAATAAGCCGAATAGGTAGTCTTTTTGCTTGAATTTGTAATTTATTTTTCCAGAGCCCAGGTATTTTTCAGCGGATGTGATTTCATCACTTGAGGTGTTTAATGCTTCAAAATGTAAGTTGTAACGCCAGTTTTTTTGTTCTTTGGTGAGGTCCAGCTTGCTATTAATGGTTTGAGTTTCTGTATTGCCTTGAGTGATTACTAGGCCTAATTCAGCTTCAATTTTCCAAGGAATTGGTTGGTAGGTTTTGTCGGTGTTTTCATTGCCACCAAGTAAGGCTTTTTTTTGTACCCATTCTGTTTGATCTGCAGCGTAAATATTGTAAGAAAGACTGGTTAAAAAAATAAGTAACCAACTGTATTTTGTATCTATTTTAATCATATTGATCCTCTTTGCTACATCGAAAAATTATTTGATGAGGATAATAATAGAAAATTGAATTATAAGTCAACCAATGTCATTTTTTAGGTTTAGGGGAAGCGAAATAAATAAATGTCCAAATTGCGCAGGATTTTTATTCGCCTTTGAGGCGCAAAAATAGGCATATAGTCGAACTACACAACTATTTTTGCAACAAAAAAGGCGAACAAAAATTTTGTGCAATTTGGATATTTATTTATTTTCCATTTTTACATTGCCCAATTTAACAATTTCCAAAATAATTGAATTCCATAATAACCATTTACCATCGTGCTTTTTATAGATATGAATTCCATCAATAATATGATCAGAAAAAGGTGTATCCCCAGCAATTTTAAGGGTTTGTGTACGTCCTTTGATAATGAAATATTTACCATCGACAAATAGAGGTGTGATGTCCAGATTGGTTGATTTAAGATCAAATAATGTAAATAATTTTTTTAAAATCATTTTGGTGTTATTGTAAGCGATTGATTTTGGGTGAATATCTTTCATATATTCTTCAATATTTTCATTGTTCATCGCCTCGATATTGTGATCAAGAACGGCTTTTAGTTGATTGACTTCGTGTGGGTCAAATTCAGCAGCATGTATTGTTGTTGCCGTTAAGAATAAAAATGCGATCAATATTTTTTTCATGATTGTTTCCTAGGAGGCTGTCCGAGAACTCAGATTTTCGTCAAATCAAGGCATAAAATTGCCGAAAAAGCGCAGTTTACGTGTGTAAATGAGCATTTTGAGACCATTTTTAACGCAGAGTTGGCGGAAAGATGAGTTTTCGGACAGCCTCCTAGATAAAAATTTTGTGTTTGCGATGTTATGATAGACTAAGTGAGGCTTGTTTTTAAGAAATGTTCGATTTATTTAGGCTGGACTGAAAAATCACATGATAAATGTTTTAAAACCCGATATGCCATCGGTTAATCAGTTGCTTCCTTATTTAAAATCTATGGCGACAAGCCATCAATATACCAACTTTGGTCCATTGGTGACTGAATTTGAACAAAGGTTGCTTGGTGTTATTTTATCATCTAAAAATAATCCAAAAAATCTTCAATGTGTGACTGCTTCTTCAGGAACAAGCGCATTAGAGCTGGCTTTATCTGCCTATCAATTTCCCAAAGGTAGTCGGGTTATTGTTCCTGCATTTACTTTTCCAGCCACCATCACTGCAGTGATAAATGCAGGTTATCAACCGTTAATTGTGGATGTTGATGCAAAATCGTGGTTGTTGACGCCAGATATTGCTGAATCAATCATGCAATCAGTTGATGCTCGTTTAATATTGCCTGTTTGTGCGTTAGGGTTGCCTCAAAACCTTTATTTATGGACATGTTTCTATAAAAAATTTAATATTCCTGTGCTTATTGATGCGGCAGCAGCTATTGGCGGTCAGTCTGCTGATGAGGGAATTAACGTTGTATTTAGTTTTCATGCAACCAAACCGCTGGGTATTGGCGAGGGCGGGGCAGTTTTATCCTGTGATGCTGAATGGCTTGCCGATGTTAGAACTTTAAGTAATTTTGGTTTTTCATCGGGGCAGGTAAAGAAGATTGGAACCAATGCCAAACTCAGTGAATATCATGCCGCGGTTGGTTTGGCTCAATTAGACCGTTGGCATGAAAATGTAAAATGGCGAACAGAATTGGCACAAAATTATTTTGATCAATTGGGTCTGGCAATGTTTGAGTTTACGATGCCAAATCAACAAGCCATTGTCCCTGGTGTTTTTTGCATTGCTATTGAAAATAAGGCTCAACAGCTTTGTCAGCAATTAAAACATTGTATGATTGAAACTCGTCGCTGGTATCAGCCTATTTTACCGTACCATTGCGCATTTAAGCCGTATGTTGGGTCTGAGCCGTATGTGACGGCAGATTATTTAAATGAAAGTTTGGTCGGATTACCATTTTATCGACAAATTAATAAAAAAATGGTAAAAAAAATTATCTCTTCAATAGAAAGCCTTCTCTAATGACCGAACAAAAAACGTTTAATATTCTTCAATTAGAAAAAGCTTGTTATGCGGGTGATTATACTTCTGCGCTACAGCAATGGCTGATTTTTTGTGATTTGCTTGTGGTTGTCAATGTTAATAACAGTCGCAAAAATTTTTATCACTCGGCACAAGACTACGAGAGTGTACTGGCGCGTCTTGCCAGTGTGTTAACTGCGTTGTTTTGTAATCCCAAATTGTATTTGAATGAAGACAATATTGAGAAGTTATTATTTTATAAAAAGTATTTAACCATCCCTTTTTATGCGACTTCATTGAAAAGTACACGGCATATTTTAGAGAATATTGCTCAGTCAGATCAACAATCTAATATTTATTTTGAAAATGGTTTGGCTCATTTGAATTATTTGCTCACCTGTAGTTGTGAATCAGCCCCTATTAATATCGTACAAATACTATCGAAACTGCCTGAAATAATAAGATTGAATGTTTGGTGCTCATTATTAAGTGAAGAATTTATGCCGACTCAAAAAGCGGCAATGACCAAAAAGCGGTTATTAGAAATTACACCTAAATTATGTCAAAACTTTACTAATTATGAATTGGTTAACGTTAATTTATTGCAGAATTTGAGAAATGTTTTTATGGTTTGTAGTTATCTGACTGAATCAGATAAACATGATTGCAAATATTATTTAGGGCAGTTTTTTCGGCGTTGGATTCTAACAAAATCAGTTCATGAGCCTGTCCTTCCCGCTAAACGCCAACTCAAAAAAAAGCCTGTGTTATTGGTGATGAACGAACATTTTAAACAGTGTCATGCAATGTTTCGTTGCTTTGCTACGCTCATCAAAACGCTAAAAAGTCGATTTAGTCTGATTTTATTAAGTATGGAAGATGAGTATGACCCGTCAGCAGAATTGATATTTGATGAAATTATTGATTTTCCAGAGCAATGGCAAACAGAGATGCCTGAGAAAATCATTAAAATAATCACCGATTGTCAGCCTGATATCATTTATTACCCCAGTATCGGTATGAAATTATGGACGGTCATTTTTTGTCAGTTACGTTTAGCACCTATTCAAGTCATGAGTAATGGTCATCCTGCGACCTCTATGTCTCCGATGATAGATTACGTGCTTTCGAGAGAGGGTAATATTAATGATGCAAACTGTTACAGTGAAACGGTTGTGGCAATTAAAGATGAAGATTTTAAGTTCAGTCACCTTCCTCGAAGGCTGTCCGAGAATGCAGATTTTCGTCTGAACAAGGAAAAAATTGACGAAAAAACACAGTATACGGGTGTCAATGAGCGTTTTGACCAACAGGAATCTCGAAAATCCAGTCCACAATTATTGACTCATGCAATACCTGAAAAAAATATAAAAATTGCAGTACCAGCCATTGTTTTTAAACTTAATCATGAATTTATTGATACTTGTCGTTTGATTTTTCAAAGAAGTCAGCAGGCAATTGAGTTTGTATTCTTTCCATCTCGTGGCAATATTCACTGCACTGCCATCAAATATTTTTTACAACAATATTTCCCTTGTAAGGTATTGCCTTACATGAGCTATACAGATTATATGTCCGAATTAAATCAATGTAATCTTCAATTGAGTTCATTTCCGTTTGGCAATACCAATGGTTTTGTTGATGGTATTAGTTTAGGGCTACCGATTGTCTGTCTGCACGGTGCAGAAATTCACAGTATGATTGATGTCGCATTGTCACAAACGGCGGGTTTACCTAACTTTTGTCGGGCCAATAATCGTGATGAATACATTGATGCAGTGATTCGTTTAATACATCAACAAGATGAACGATTGGCCATTTCAAAAACGCTACTGGATGATCAAATTATTGAGCGTTTTTTTGTTGCTGAAAACCAGGATGAGCCAAAAGATTTTTTACGCAGTTTTTGTTGGTTGTATCATCATCATGAGCAGATTCAACAGCAAGCTAGAAAATGCTGGTGGGTTAAAGATCGTGTGATGGTAAGGAGCGAGCACGAAATAACTTCCCTTTCTTAATTTCATTTTATTCAAGCAGATCATTTGAATTTAAAACAAATATGAAACCAAGAACGGGAGGTTGTTTCGTGGTCGTTCCTTACGAGTTAGCTCATAACCAGAGCCCTAAATTTATTACTTGGCATTACTTGGGATTCATTGCTTTCTAATAAACGGTGAACCCTATTGAGCAGTGCAGAATTGGTTGCCAGTTTTTTTCTTTGTTTATCGAGCCAAATATTATCCTCTATACCCACTCGAATGCCACTATTGGATGCCAAAGCCAAAAGGTGTGAAGTGTAGGATGCGTTGCCAATACCTGCCAGACTCCAGTAGGAATTGTCAGGTAAGTCATTAATCATCATTCCCGTATGTAATAAACTTTGTTGAGCACTCGAAATATTGCCCAACAATAGATTAAAGTAATTGGTTTTGCCTAATATTTTTTTATCAATAAGATACTTGGCATAGTTGATCATTCCCACATCAAATACTTCAAGTTCTGGTAATATGTTTTGTTGTTTCATGAGAAGTGCCATTTTTTTTATTTCATCTGGGGTGTTCACGCTACTTCCAGAAACAAAGTTAAGTGATGAAAGTGTCAAACTTGCCATATCAGGTTTTTCGTTATCTTGAAGAAATAGAGGTTCTACTCTTTTTTCAAAGCATTCAGCATTACGGACACTCAATGAAATACAAATGATAAGGTCAGGAGCAAATTGTCGTATTTTAGAAATTAATTCACCATATGTTTTAGCACACAGGCTGGGTTTTCCTGTTTTTTTATCTTTGATGTGTAAATGAGCAATGGTAATGCCTTTTTCATAGGCCATATGAACGTCATCGACTATTTCAGAAATAGTAATGGGGACATGGGGGGTCATCTCTTTGGTTGGCATGATGCCTGTAGGGGTGAAGTTGATGATGGTTTTCATGATTAAACTGTTCTTATGAATTTTGCTGGAGAGCCGAATACCAATGTATTGGCTTTTACATCTTTTGTAACCACTGCTCCACCCCCAATAATTGCATTATCACCAATGGTGATTTCATCAAATACCGTTGCTCCAATACCAATGACAACATTTTTTCCTATTTTACAGCCACCTCCAATATTGCATCCTGGGTTAATTGAGGTGAATTCATCAATTTGTGTGTGATGGCCTACCGATGAATTTCTGTTGATGGATACAAAATTTCCTATTTTGG